>NZ_JAELTK010000149.1:0-8008 GCF_016428765.1 Delftia sp. ASV31 | reverse complement strand
GCCCCAGCAGGTCACGGCGGTAGGCGTCATCCTGCCAGGAGCGGGCGATGGCCCGCAGATAGGCAAGGCGGAATGCGAGCAACGGTTCAGTATTCTGCAGCTGGGTGGTCATGTGACTTCATCCTCGGTTCAAGAAAAATGCGCCTGGCCGGGCAGGGGCCCTGACAGGAGCACGGACAGTTCAGGCCGCAATGCGGCCAGCTCACTCAGGCGCGCGGCCACGTCCGGCCTGGCGGGTGCCAGGGCCTGCGACAGGGCCAGCGCCTCGGTTTCGGTGCGGTACTTGCCAGCGGTGCGCGCAGTCCCTGCCGCCTGGGCCAGGCTGTCCTGCACGGCCGTGTGGTCGGCGCCCATGGCCAGCAGGAAGCGGGCCTTCTTCAGGTGAAGCTCGCTGCTGTGCAGCCGTTCGTCCAGCACGTCGGCCAGGCGCAGGCATTCGTCGATCTTGTCCAGGGCTTCGGTCCAGCGCCCGCTGGCCGCCAGCATTTCGGCGACGAAGGAGCGGTAGTAGGTCTGGCAGTAGCGGCAGCCCATGTCCCAGAGCAGCTGCGCCGTGCCGCTGGCGCGTTCAATGCCCTCGGCGCTGGCGCTGCCTGCGCTGTCACCCAGCGCCCAGCAGCGGATGATGTCCGCATAGCCCGAGAACGCGGGCAGGCCGTAGCGGGCCGTGATGTCCAGCAGCTCGCCCGTGGTGGCCAAGGCGCTTTCCTTGTCGCCACGCGCCTGGTGGACCAGGGCCTGGTAGAGCAGGGCCATGCTCAGGGAGGGGATGTGCGAGACCTCGTGCGCCAGGCGCACGGCGTCGTTCGCATCGGCCAGCGCGGCCTGGTCGAAGCCGGCGAACCAGCGCACCAGGGCACGCCCGCAGGTGGCCCAGACGCGCGTGTCGAAGCCGAACTCGGCCGCATGGTGGGCATGGGCCACGGGGTCGTAGCGGGTGATGGCGTCGGTCAGCGCTTCTTCGGCCTGCTCGAATCGGCCGTCGGAGTAGTGGGCCAGGCCCAGGTAGGTCTGCGCGGCCACCAGCACGCCCGTGTCCTGCTGGCGCACGGCCTGCTCCAGCAGGCGGTGGCTGAGCTGGCGCACTTCCTCGCGGTTGCTGGCCACGTGGTGGTAGGTGATCAGCATCCACAGGTGCTGCACCTGCTTGTAGTCGGCCACCGCGTTGGCGCCGGGGCCGGCCAGCAGCTCCTGCGACAGCGCGATGCTTTCGACCACCTGGGCATGGGCCCAGCCGTGCTTGTTCATCAGCGCCTGGGTCACGTAGCTGTTGACGTCCAGCCGCGCCTCGCGCTGGGCCACGCCCTGGAGCTGGTGCAGCCAGTCGTCGATGTGGCGCGCGTAGGCAATGGTTTCATCGTTGAGCGAGCGCAGCTGCGTGATGCGCAACTGCCGCACCGCAAGCGCCACGGCCTGGGCATGGTCGCCCGCGTCTGCCCAGTGCTGGGCCACGCCCGCGGGTTCTGCGGCAACGCGCTGGGGCTGGTGCTGCATCAGGGCCAGGGCCACGTCGCGGTGCAGCAGCCGGCGCTGCGATGCCAGCATGCATTCGTAGGCCGTGTCCCGGATCAGCGCGTGGCGGAACATGAAGGCGCCGGCGCCCGCACGGTCATCGGCAATGACCAGGCCGGCCTGGCCCAGCTGCGCCAGTTCCTGCTCGACCTCGCCTTGCGGGCGTTCCACGCAGGCGCACAGCAGGCCGAAGTCGAAGTGCCGGCCCATGGTGGCGGCCAGTTGCAGCAGCGGCTTGAGCGGGCCGATGCGGTCAAAGCGGCTGACCAGCGAGTCGCGCAGGGTCAGCGGAATGGCGGCCGGCAGCCCGGCATGGCGAAAGTCCCAGACGCCGTCCTGCTCCACCAGGTGGGCATCCAGCAGCATGCGTGCCATTTCCTGGATGAACAGCGGCACGCCGTCGGTGCGCTCCACCACGTGGCGGATCACGGCGGGGCTGAGCCGGCGCGGCGCCAGCGTCTGGCGGGCCAGTTCTGTGGCCTGGGCGTCTTCCAGGCGCCGCACGTCCACGCACTCGGCCTGCAGGCCTTCGGGCGGCTGCCATTGCGGCCGCGCGGTGAGCACCAGCAGCACGCGCCGCCCGGGCAGGCGCGCTACCAGCTGCTCCAGCAGTTCGATGCTGGTGGGGTCGGCCCAGTGCACGTCCTCGACGACCAGCAGCAAGGGCTCGGCTTCGGACATGTGCAGCAGCCATTGCGCGGTGGACTGCAGCAGCAGCGCCCTTTGCATGACGGCCGAGATGCGGCTGGGCTCGCAGTCGCCCAGGGGCAACGAGAGCCAGGCGCACAGAATGGGCAGGGCGGCCTCGGCATCGCAGCCTGCGGCGCGCAGGGCTTCGCGCATCTGCTCGCGGTGGTCCTGCGGGGGATCGGCCGACTCCAGCCGCTGCCGTATCAGGCCCAGGAAAGGGGTCAGCGCGGTGTTGCGGTGCTCGGGCTGGCATTGCAGCACCACGGTGTTCGCGCCCTGTGTCCTGGCGTGGACGAGCAGCATGTCGGCCAGGCAGGATTTGCCGATGCCCGGCTCGCCGCGAATCCACAGCGCATTGCCCCCTGCTTCGCGGGCCCGCGCCCATGCGTCGTTCAGGCGCTGCAGTTCGGGTTCGCGGCCTATGCACTGCAAGGCCGCGTCGGACACAGGCCCTGGCAGTGGCTCGGCTGGCTGCTCCAGCTCCAGGCGATAGGTCTGCATGCCCGTGGGCTGGCCGGGCAGGCGCAGGCTGCCGGCTTTCTCGAAGCGCGCATGGCGGGCCAGCAGGCGATGGCTGCTTTCGCTGGCCAGCAGGGTGCCCGCATCGGCGATGGCCTCCAGCCGCATGGCCACGTTGACGGCATGGCCCGAGGGTGCTTCGCCGCCGACCACCACAGCCATGCCGGTGTGCAGGCCCATGCGGATTCCCAGGTGCAGTCCGTGGACCTGCTCGATGGCGGCCGCGCGGCTGCGGCTGAGCGTCAGCAGCTCCTGCGCCGTCATGCCGGCCTGGCGGGCATCGGTGTCGCTGGTGTGCGGGTAGCCGAAGAGCACCAGCATGCGGTCGCCCAGCGTGCCCGCCAGCATGCCTCCGCGCCGGGTGGCAACGTCGGAGAACAGCGTGAGTTCCTCGCGCTGCAGCAGTTCGATGTCTTCGATGTTCAGCCCCTGCGAGGGCTGGCCTGCGGTGCCCGTCGTGCCGTCCATGCCGTGGGTATCGCTGCCCGGCCAGAGGGAGACGCTGCAGCACAGCACGGTGAGCTGGCGCACCTCGGAGAACACCCGTGTGGTGGCCACGGTGCGTGTCAGGTCCGCCTGCTGCACCTGGGCGGCGGCGGGCAACTGGCCCACCAGATCGTCCAGCCGCACGCGCATGAGGTCCCTGAGCAGGGCCGCCGCCGAGTCGCTGCGCTCCGCGGGCCGCTTCTTGAGCGCCTTGCGCAGCAAGGTGGCGATGGGGTGGGTGGAGATGGCCGGCGGCAGCTGCACTTCCTGCGGGCTGAGCTGGCGGTGCACGATCTCGGCCACCGAGGCGCCCTGCACGGCGGGCGTGCCCGTCAGGCATTCGAGGAACATCAGTCCCCAGGCATACAGGTCGGTGCGGGCGCTGGGCGGCTCGCCGCGCAACTGCTCGGGGGCGCTGTAGGCCGGCGTGCCCAGACATTCGTCGCCCATGGTGAGCTGCGAGACCTGCGGGCCGGCAAACTGCGGAATGACGGTGCCGATGCCGAAGTCCAGCACCATGGCGTGCCGCACGGCGCCCGTGGAGGTGACCATCACGTTGTCGGGCTTGAGGTCGCGGTGCACGATGCCGGCCGCGTGCGCGCAGTCCAGCGCATCGAGCACCTCGGCCATGAGGCGGCCGGCCTCGGCGGCAGTCAGCACGCCCTGGCGGCGGATCAGGCTTTTGAGGGTCTCGCCGGGCACATATTCGAAGACGCCGTAGACGCAGTCGCCTTGCTCGCCCTTGTCCAGCAACTGGACGATGTGCGGATGGTGCAGGGACGCGCACAGCATGGTCTCGCGGTGGAAGCGCTCCACCTGGCGGCCGCCTTCCTGCAGCCTGACGACCTTGATGGCCACCGATGCACCCGTGCGCCGGTGGCGCGCGCGATAGACGGTGCCGTAGCCACCCGATCCCAAGGTTTCCAGCAGTTCGTAATCGGGTATTTCCAGGGGGGCTGGCGCCACCGGGGTCACCGCAGCTTGCGTGGGGTTGGTGATGGCATCGTGCATTTCAGCCTCGGTTGGGGGTCCTCCTGGAGGGTATCCAGTCGTCCATTTGTCATACGGCAGACCGTGCTTTTGATACCGTTCGTTACTATAGCGTACGTCCGAATGCAATTGACTGTTTTTGCCTACGTGCTTGCCTATGGTTGCCGTCGCCGTGGCGTCCGGCGCTCAGTCCAGTTGCAGCAGTGCGCTGACGGCGGTCTGCAGCGTGTCCACCAGTTCCGGGTCCATGTAGCGGTACTCATCAGGGATATCGAGCACATGCAGGCGCTTTTGCGCCAGCAGCCGGCCGAAATCGGCCTTGAGGCGGGACTGGTGCCTTTCCTCCATCACGAGAATCACGTCGGCCCAGGCCACATCGTCGGCCGACACGCGGTGGCGGGCGCCCGCACTGGTGCCGCCCGAGCGCACCTGCAAGGCAGGGTGCCTGCGCCAGACCTGCTCTGCCGTGGGACTGCGCCACTGATTGCGGCTGCAGACGAAGAGGACCTTGAGGCGGTTGTCATTGCGGGGCATGGCTGACAAGGGGGATGGGTGGTTGAGAGGACTGGCGCGCAGTGTAGGGCGCCGCGGTTTGCAGGTGCTGCGCCATCGCCTATGATGCGCGGCACCTGTGAATAATCACAGCTACTTGCAAACCACGGAAAGGTCCACGCACCATGAACGGTCACTGTCTTTGCGGCGCTGTCAGCTTTGTCTCTCCCCAGGCCCGGGAAATCGGTGCCTGCCACTGTGGATACTGCCGGCGCTGGGGCGGCGGCCCCATGCTGACCGTGCATTGCGGGCCCGATGTGAAGTTCGAGGGCGGCGAGTACATCGGCACCTATGCATCCTCCGAATGGGCCGAGCGCGCCTTCTGCAGGCAGTGCGGCACGCACCTGTACTACCGGCTGCACGCCACGGGCGAGTACTTCGTGCCGGCCGGCGCCTTCGAGTCGCAGGACTTCGAGCTGGCCACGCAGATCTACATCGACAGGAAGCCCGGCTACTACGACTTCGCCAACCAGACACCGACCATGACCGAGGCCGAGGTCATCGCCCAATACGCGCCCCCGCAGGAATGAGGCACAGCCCCATGCCCCTGCACGATGACTCCAGCGGCCTGGCAATGGAGCCTGCCGCACGGCCCGGCGATCCGCTCGACCGGGTCGATACACCCAGCCTGGCGCTGGACCTGACCGTCTTCGACGCCAACCTGCGCGCCATGCAGGACTGGGCCGACCGCCACGGCGTGGCGCTGCGCCCGCATGCCAAGGCGCACAAGTGCCCGCAGATCGCGCTGCGCCAGCTGGCGCTGGGCGCGCGCGGCATCTGCTGCCAGAAGGTGAGCGAGGCCGTGCCCTTTGTGGCGGCCGGCGTGCGCGACATCCTGATCAGCAACGAGGTGGTGGGACCCGCCAAGCACGCGCTGCTGGCCCGGCTGGCGCGCAGTGCGCGCATGGCCGTGTGCGTGGACAACGCGGCCAACCTGGTGCAGTTGTCCGAGGCCATGTCGCAGGCGGGCGTGGAGATCGACGTGCTGGTGGAGGTGGACGTGGGCCAGGGCCGCTGCGGCGTCACGGGCCCCGAGGCCGTGCTGGCCCTGGCGCGGCAGGCGCACGACCTGCCGGGCGTGAATTTCGCGGGCCTGCAGGCCTACCACGGCGCGGTGCAGCACCGGCGCAGCCGCGAAGAGCGTGCGCAGGTCTGCCGGGAGGCGGCGCGCCAGGCGGCGGCATGCGCGCAACTGCTGCGCGACAACGGCATGGCCTGCCACACCATCACGGGCGGCGGCACGGGCAGCGTGGAGTTCGACGCGGCCAGCGGCGTCTACACCGAGCTGCAGCCGGGCTCCTATGCCTTCATGGATGGTGACTACGGCGCCAACGAGTGGGACGGGGCGCTGGCCTTTCGCAGCAGCCTGTACCTGCTGTCCACGGTGATGAGCACGCCCGCGCCGGACCGCGTCATCCTGGACGTGGGCCTGAAGTCCACCTCGGCCGAATGCGGGCCGCCTGCCGTGTACGGCACGCCGGGCCTGCGCTGCGTGGCCATCAACGACGAGCACAGCGTGGTGCGCGTGGAGCCGGGCGCCCAGGCGCCCGCCCTGGGCAGCGTGCTGCAGCTGCTGCCCTCGCACGTGGACCCGACATTCAACCTGCACGACGAGCTGGTGGTGCTGCAGGACGGCGTGGTGCACGCGCTGTGGCCGATTGCGGCGCGCGGGCTGTCGCGCTGAAGACGGCATGAAAAAAGCCGCCGGCCTTGCGGCACGGCGGCTTTTTTGCGTCTGCGGCCTGCTGTGGCCTGTGGCTTACAGCTCGATCTTGGCGCGGCGGATCACGTCGCCAAAGCGCTTGTTCTCTTCGACGATGAAGGCCTTGAACTCCTCGGGCGTGGGGAAGTAGTTCTCGTAGCCGAAGGTCTGGAACTTGGGCTGGATGTCGGGCTCGCGCAGGACTTTCATGGTGTCCTGGCGGATCTTCTCGACCACGGCGGGCGGCGTGGACTTGGAGACGGCAAAGGCATTCCAGCCGGTGACCACGGCGTCGGCCGGGCCGCCCGATTCGGCCACGGTGGGCACGTCTTCATAGCCCTTGAGGCGGTGGGGTGCCAGCACGGCCAGAAAGCGCAGCTTGCCTGAACGCATCAGCGGGCCGGCCGTGCCCGAGGAGCCCAGCGCAAAGGCCAGCTCGCCCGTGGCCACGCTGGTGTACAGCTGGCTGGTTTCCTTGTAGATGACGTGTTCCATCTTGGTGCCCGTCAGAGACTCCAGCAGGGCCGAGCCCAGGTGCACCGGGTTGCCCACGGACCACGAGCCGTAGTTCAGCTTGCCGGGGCGCGCCTTGGCGTCGGCAATCAGGTCGGCCACGGTCTTGTAGGGGCTGTTGACCGGCACGCAGACGAAGAAGAAGGTGCGAAACAGCGGCAGGACGACCTCGAAGTCCTTGTCGATGTTGTAGGGCAGCTTCTTGAACAGGTGGGGATAGGCGGCCAGGTGGACGTTGTCCAGCTGGATGATGTCCGTGCCGTCGGTGGCGCCGCGCTTGAAGGCCTCGATGGCGATGAAGCCGTTGCCACCGGGGCGGTTTTCCACGATGACGGGCTGGTTCCACAGGCGCGCCAGCTTGTCGGCCACCAGGCGCGAGGTGCCGTCCGGCCCGCCGCCCACGGGGAACGGATTGATGATGCGCACCTGCTTGGTGGGCCAGTTGGCGGCGGCACCCGACTGGGCACGCGCGGGCGCCAGCGCGCCCAGGGCCAGGGCGCCAAGGGCGAGGCCCGCCTGGCGGCGATTGATGCTGAAGGCGCTGTCTTTCATGGTTTGTCTCCGAGTCGCTGTTGGGCTTGCTGGGTGGCTTGGCCCTATGCCGGGAATGCACGGGCCGCTCTTGTTTTTTCGCTCTCTTGCGGGAGCGGCTGGATCATCCAGTCGCCGCATTGTGTCAGTTCGCTGCAAAGCACCTAGCCATGGCCGCCGCTAGCAGCTATAGCAAAATGGCATAAGTGAGGAGACGATAGAACATGAATTTGCAGCAGATAGAGACCTTTGTGCATGTGGCCGAGACCGGCAGCTTCAGCAAGGCGGCCGTGCTGCTGGAGACGGCCCAGCCCGCACTGAGCCGCCAGGTGCGGGCGCTGGAGACCGAGCTGCGCGAAACCCTGCTGATCCGCACTGGCCGCGGCGTGACGCTGACCGACGCGGGCCGCCGCCTGCTGGAGCACGGCCACGCCATCATGCAGCGCGTGGCGCTGGCCAAGGAGGATCTGGGCAGCCAGCGCGACGAGCCCGTGGGCCGCATCGTGGTGGGCC
>NZ_JAELTK010000148.1:0-8020 GCF_016428765.1 Delftia sp. ASV31 | reverse complement strand
GCTTTGGGAGCGGCCCGGCTTGGAGGATTCTCGTGCCACCCAGACCGCGCGCTCATGCATGGTGCGGGCCGCGTTCCACTGCGGCCCCAGGGTGGACAGGCCGGCCTCGGTGGCCATGGGGTAGGACAGCGTCAGCGCCCAGCAGGGCGCCATTTCCACGGCCGCCATGCCCTGCACCAGCGACAGGGCCAGGGGCGTGGTCTGCAGCAGCTGGCGCGCCTGGGGCGCGGGCAGGGCGAGTATCACTTCATCGAAGCCTGCGCGGATCTGCGTGGTCGGCTCGGTCGTCTCCACATGCAGGCTCCAGCCGCGCGGGCCGGGCTGGCGTTCGAGCCTGGTCACGCGCTGGCCCAGGTGCAGGCGGTCGGCATCCCACAGCGGCGCGGCCCAGGCCAGCGGCAGGGCCTGCATGTCGGGCGTGGCCACCCAATGGGCTTCGGTGGGTGCGGGTGCAGCGCTGGACTGGCGGCCCTGCGCATCCAGCACGCGCAGCGTGCTCACGCTCCAGGGGCGGCACAGGCCGGGCACGGTCTGCAGGGCCAGCTCGAAGCGCTTGTCGCGCACGGTGAAATACTGCGCGCCGATGTCGAAGGCGCCATGCGCGGCGTTGACAGAGCGCATGCGCCCGCCCACCTGGGGCAGCCGCTCGTAGACATGGACATCGTGGCCGGCCTGCATCAGCGTGCGTGCGCAGGCCAGGCCCGCCATGCCGGCGCCAATCACGGCAATGCGGCGTGCGCCGGCCGTGGGGCGCGCCTTGGAGGCTTCGGGGGGCTTGGTGGCCTTTTTCTTGACCGTGGACTTGGAGGCAGCGCGGGAAGCGTTCATGGAGCAGACCTTTGCGGGCAGTGGCAGATTCCGGGAAGCATGTCCTTTCCGGCCTGCTCCACCGCAGCGGCGTGGCAGGCCGGGACCTGTAACCACTCTACACCCGCGAAGACCGCCCGGCGGCGTGCGCCAGCTCAATGTCGGTGATGATTTTCCATGAGAGCGCGGCGCGTGGCGGGGCTCTCCAACTGCTGCAGCCACCACTGCAGCGCGCGCGGCGGAACCTGCTGCGGCGGGCAGGACCATGCGTAGTGCATGCGCACATTGCGCGAGGGCCGGGCGACCTGGCGCGTCACCAGCAGGCCGGCCTGCACATACACATCGGCCATGAAATGGGGCAGGAAGCCGCAGCCTATGCCGCGCACCTGGGCCTCGATCTTGGCCTGCATGGAGTCCACGGTGAAGATGTCCTGGCCGCTGAGCAGGCCCATGCTGGCGCTGTCGCGCAGGCCTGAATCGGCCACGGCGATGATGCGGTGCTGCAGCAAGGTGGCGTCGGTGATGGGCTCGGGCGCCGTGGCCAGCGGATGGTGGGGCGCCACGGCAAAGACGAAGTCCAGCTCGCCCAGCTCGCAGGCCTGCAGGCCCGCCACGTTGCTGGAGTTGACGGCCACGCCGATGGCCAGGTCGGCCCGGCCCGAGGTCAGCGTCTCCAGCGTGCCGGTGAGGATGCCGTCGCGCAGCTTCAGCCGCGTGGGTGGCTGCATGGCGTAGAAGGCCTCGACCAGCTCCAGCATCGGCGTGCGCGCCACGGCACCATCGACCACGATGGTCAGATGCGGCTCCCAGCCCGTGGCCACGCGGCGCACGCGATGCGCCACGGTGTCGATCTCATGCAGCAGGCGCACCCCCTCGCGCAGCAGCTCCCGGCCGGCCTCGGTGGGCTGGGCGTGGCGCGAGCGGCGGTCGAACAGCAGCACGTCCAGCGCATCTTCGATCTGGCGCACACGGTAGGTCAGGGCACTGGGCACCAGGCCCAGCTGGCGTGCAGCGGCGGCAAAGCTGCCGGCCTCGGCAATGGCCTGGAGCATGGCCAGGCTGTCGGGGGTGAGCACGTCGCGGGGGCTGGGCATGGGGCGTTATGGCTTCAAAAGCTTTGAATGATGCCATCAATCCTGCTGCGCCTTGCCTGCGGCAGCGGCTTCTACAGTGGAGCCATCGACGCAAGAGTTTCGAAGATCTGACACGTTGGAAAGGGACAAAAACATGATCGCCCTGCGCAAATCCCGGGAACGCGGCCATGCCGACCATGGCTGGCTGCGCTCGCACCACAGCTTCTCGTTTGCGGGCTACCACGATCCGCGCCACATGGGCTTTGGCAACCTGCGCGTGATCAACGAGGACCACATCGCCCCAGGCACGGGCTTCGGCTCCCACGGCCACAAGGACATGGAGATCATCAGCTACGTGCTCGAAGGCCGGCTCTCGCACAAGGACAGCATGGGCAACGAGCAGACCATCTCGCCCGGCGAGGTGCAGCGCATGAGCGCCGGCTCGGGCGTGGTCCACAGCGAGCACAACCATGCGCCGGGTCAGACCACGCATTTCCTGCAGATCTGGCTGCTGCCCAGCCAGACGGGCATTGCGCCCGGCTATGCGCAAAAAGCCTTTGCCGACGAGGAAAAGCGCGGCCGGCTGCGCCTGGTGGCCTCGCCCGATGGCGCCGAGGGCTCGGTCAGCGTCCATGCCGATGCCCGGCTCTATGCCGGCCTGTTCGACGGCGATGAGCAGGCCGAACTGGAACTGCCCGCCGGCCGCAAGACCTATGTGCACCTGGTGCGCGGCGCGCTGAGCGTCAATGGGCAACGGCTGACAACGGGCGATGCGGCCCTTGTGGAGAATGAACCGCGACTGCGCCTGCACGACGGGGAACAGTCCGAGGTCCTGGTGTTCGATCTGCAAGCCTGAGAGCGTGCACAGCACGCTCTGAAGATTCACGAGGAGTAACCATCATGCTGAACCGTCTGAGCAACCCGCTGGCGCTGGCCGGCCGCATCCTGATCGCGCTGATGTTCGTGCCTGCGGGCTTTCAGAAAATCGGAGGCTTCGCCGGGACCGTGGGCTATGCCGCATCGGTAGGCATGCCCATGCCGCAGATCGGCGTGGCCATTGCCCTGGTGGTGGAGATCGTCGGCGGCCTGGCCTTGCTGCTGGGCTGGTGCACGCGCTGGGCGGCCCTGGTGCTGGCGTTCTTCACGCTGGTGGCCAGCTTCTTCTTCCATGCCTACTGGAGCGTGCCGGCCGACGCGGCCATGATGCAGCAGCTGCTGTTCTGGAAGAACATCGCCGTGACTGGCGGCCTGCTGGGCTTTGCCGCCCACGGTGCCGGTGGCTGGAGCGTGGATGCGCGCCGCCATTGAGTGGGTCGGGCAGCGTTGGCCATGCCCTGATTTTTGTTAGGCTACTGTCTTGAGTGGGCCCCGCAGCAGCGCTGCGGGGCCCTTTGGCGTGGATGGATTGATGAATGCGGCGCTGGCTGGCCTGTGGCTGCGCAGGGCGTCCGAGGATTGGATTTCTTGTATGGCAGATATCGTGGTGGTCTACCACTCGGGTTACGGACACACCCAGCGCATGGCCCAGGCCGTGGCCGACGGCGCAGGCGCGCGCATGCTGTCGATCGACAGCGACGGCCAGCTGCCTGCGGGTGGCTGGGAGTTGCTGGCGGCGGCAGACGCCATCATCTTTGGTTCGCCCACCTACATGGGCGGGCCGAGCTGGCAGTTCAAGCGCTTTGCCGATGCCTCTTCCAAGCCGTGGTTCGTGCAGGCCTGGAAGGACAAGCTGTTCGCCGGCTTCACCAACAGTGCCAGCGTCAACGGCAACAAGCAGACCACGCTGGACTACCTGTTCCAGCTGGCCATGCAGCATGGCGGTCTGTGGGTGGGCAGCGGCATGCTGCCGTCCAACGCGCGCGCCGCGCAGCGCAATGACCTCAACTGGATAGGCGCCTTCAGCGGTGCCATGGCGCAATCGGCCTCGGATGCCTCGGCCGCCGAGATGCTGCCGGGCGACCTGGAGACGGCGCGTGTGTTCGGCGAGCGCGTGGCGCAGCAGGCGCTGCGACTGAAGGCCTAAGCCTTGCCTGGCGGGCTTGTCGGCTGTATCGGCTCCAGCGGCTCTGCCGGAGCCAAGGGCGTGATGGCCAGGTCTGCGCCCACGGCCCGGCGCTCGTCAAAGACGAAGCAGCCGCCGTCATAGAAGGCGCCGTCGGTTTCCTCGAAGTACTTGAGGATGCCGCCTTCCAGCTGGTAGACATGCTCCAGGCCCTCGTCCCGCATCAGGATGGCGGCCTTCTCGCAGCGTATGCCGCCCGTGCAGTAGCTGACCACGGTCTTGTCGGCCAGCTCGGCCTTGTGGGCGCGCAGCGCGGGCGGGAACTCGGTGAACTTGGTGATGCGCCAGTCGATGGTGTCCTTGAAGGCGCCGGCATCGACCTCGAAGTCGTTGCGCGTGTCCAGCGTCACCACCTCGCGGCCCTCGTCATCGTGGCCCTGTTCCAGCCAGCGGCGCAGCGTGGCGGGGCTGACCGATGGCGCGCGGCCCTCTGCCGGGCGGATGGTGGGGTGGTCCATGCGGATGATCTCGCGCTTGACCTTGACCAGCATCTTGCGAAACGGCACGGTGTCGGACCAGCTTTCCTTGGGGGCCAGGTCGGCAAAGCGCTCATCGGCGCGCAACTGGTCAACGAAGCTGTGCACCGCCTGGGCGGGGCCGGCCAGGAAGAAGTTGATGCCTTCCTCGGCCAGGAGGATGGTGCCCTTGAGCGCCAGGGCCTGGGCGCGTTCGGCCAGGGTGTCGCGCAGCGCCGCCGCATCGGGCAGCGGCGTGAACTTATAGCAGGAAATATTGAGGATGTCGGGCACGGGCAGGCAGGCGGGTGCGGCACAGGCCGCGGGTTGGATCGGGGCGCCGGCGAGAGGCGGCCCGATCAGCCGCCCGACACCAGCAGGGCCTTGATTTTATTGGCCAGCTGGGCCACTGCCAGCGAAGCCGGTGCGCCGGGCATGGACTGCAGCAGCAACTGGCGGCGCATCACCGCCTCGCGCACGGCCGGGTCGGACGGAATATCGCCCAGGTGCGTGAGCCGCAATGGCTCGCCGGAGGCCGTGTTGACAAAGCGGTTGAGCACCTGCTGCAGCTGGCCCGTGATGGCGCGGCCATCTCCGGGGCGTGCCGCCTGGTTGATGGCCAGGCGGATCTGCTGGCGCTTTTGCTGGATGGCCAGCACCTTGATGGCCGCATAGGCATCGGTCAGCGAGGTGGGCTCGGGCGTGGCGATGACCAGCACCTCGGTGGCCATGGACACGGAAAACAGCACCACGTCCGAGATACCTGCGCCGGTGTCCAGCAGCACGATGTCGTAGCGCGGGGCCAGTGTCTCGATGGTGTGCGTGAACTGCTGGCGGATCTCGGGCGTGAGCCGCGAGTACTCGATCATCCCGGAGCCGGCCAGCAGCACCGAGTAGCCGCCGGGTGCGGGCAGGATGGCTTCCTCCAGCGAGGAACGGCCGGTGAATACATCGTGCAGCGTGACCTTGGGGTAGAGGTTGAGCACCACATCCAGGTTGGCCAGACCCAGGTCGGCGTCAAGCACCAGGACCTTGAGGCCATGGCGTGTCAGCGCTGCGGCCAGATTGGCCGAAACGAAGGTCTTGCCCACGCCGCCCTTGCCGCTGGTCACGGCGATGATGTGTCCGCGCGGCTTGGCGCGCACGGCATCGCTCATCGGAACGGCAGCGGGCAGGGAGGGGTGGGGAATGGCGTTGTCGCTTACCACCTGGCTATCAGCGGAGTCCATCTTCGGGGTCCACATCGGTTGCAATATCTGGATTCAGCCCATTGTCAAACGGGGACGGGGCATACAAAGGTCCGAAAAGCAGGCTTTTTTCCTCCGCGCTTACCGTACTGTCAGGTTGTTCTTCAATGTGCACGCGGTTGCGGCCGGCAGATTTGGCCAGGTACAACTGTTTGTCGGCACGCTCGGTCCACAAGGTCGTGGTGCTGCGTATCCACTGCAGCGCATAGGCGCCGCCGATGCTGATGGTGATCTGCAGTGTCAGCGTGGGTGAGATGACGACCGGCATGCGCTCGATGGCGCTGCGTATGCGTTCGGCCACGGAGAGACCGAAGGTCGCAGGGCAGGCGGGCAGCACGATGGCGAATTCCTCTCCTCCGTAGCGGGCCAGCGTGTCCATGGGGCGCACGCAATTGGTCAGGGTACGGGCCACCGACTGCAGAACCCGGTCGCCCACGATATGGCCGTGCTGGTCGTTGATCTGCTTGAAATGGTCGATGTCCAGCATCAGCATCAGGGCCGCTTCGCCAGACCGCGCCACGCGGTCGATCTCGCGCTCGGCAATGGTGCGGAAATGGCGGCGGTTGGCCAGCCCCGTGAGCGGGTCGCGCAGCGACAGCGAGCACAGTTCATCGATCAGCGCCTGCAGATATCGCGTCGGCGAATCCGTGGGCAGATGGACCGCCCCACCAGCGTGGGTAACCAGCGCGTGGGCTGTGGCCAGGCGCAGGTCGCGCAGGTATACGGATTGGTGGGATGCGGGGGCAGTCACGGAGGGCTGAATGAAAAGCCAGTGAAGTGTATCAGTGTGTAGGCTCGATTGTCGCCGCGCCGGCATCGACTTTTGCACCATCGGTGGTAACAGATGTTGATCCTGGTGCAGGCACGAACGGCGGCAGGGCAAGGGAGGCGAGGAATTCCGCATCGGTGCGGTACAGCCGCAGGTGCGGTCCGCGGTGCAGGGCGCCCGCCCGCAGCAGCACCTGTTCGGCCGGCAGCTTCAGGCCCACCACATGCAGCACGCCGCTGCGCTTGGCCGCCAGCAGTTGCAGGCGCACGAAGGTCTCCACGCCCGTCACGTCGATGCGGTTGATGGGCTGGGCCAGCAGGCACAGATGGTGTGTCTCCGGGCGCAGCGCCCATTCGTCACCGATACGACGCTCCAGGGCCGAGGCCGAGCCGAAGTCCAGCTCGGCATCCATGCGCAGGGCCAGCAGGCCCGGCGCCAGCGGGGGCAGCTGCCAGAGGTTGCGGTCGCGCAGGCTGCCGTCGGGATGCTGGCCCACCTCGATGATGCGCGGATGCAGGCGCTGGTAGAGGAAGTAGCCCAGGCTCAGCACAATGCCCGCGAACACGCCCCAGTACATGCGCGGCGCCGTCACGATGGTCAGCAGCAGCGTGGCCAGCGCAATGCTGCCCTCCACACGCGACACCTTGAACAACTGCAGCAGCACGCGCGGCTTGACCAGGTTGACCACGGCCGTGATCACGATGGCCGCCAGCGCCGCCTTGGGCACGTGGTACAGCGCCGGGATGAACCACAGCACCACGATGACCACCAGCAGGATGGAGAACACGTTGGACCAGCCCGTCTTGGCGCCGGCCAGCAGGTTCACGGCCGAGCGCGAGAACGAGGCGCTGGTGGCAAAGCTGCCGAACAGGCCCGCACTGATCTTGGACAGCCCCTGGGCGACCAGGTCCTGGTTCTCGTTCCAGCGCGTGCCGGCCTGCTGGTGCTCCACCTGGGCGCTGGAGGCCGTCTCCAGAAAGCTCACCAGCGAGATCACCAGCACCGGCATCACCAGGGCGCCGAACTCGTCCCAGCTCAGCAATCCCGGCAACTGGAAGCTGGGCAGGCCTGCCGGCAGGTGGCCGACCACGGCGCCACCGTCATCGGCAAAGTCCGTGGCCCAGCTGATCACGCCGGTCAGCGCAATGATGAAGATGGCCGAGGGAAAGGCCGCGCGCCAGCGCTTGGCCAGCACCAGCAGCGCAATGCTGGCAATGCCGTAGAGGATGGACTGCCAGTCGAAAAGCTGCAGCGAAGGCGTGTTCCAGACCGCGCTCCAGGTTGAACGCAGTCCCAGCAGGGTGGGCAACTGCGAGGCCAGGATCAGCAGCGCTGCCGCCTGTGTGAAACCCGTGAGCACGGGCGAGGTCACCAGGTTGAGCAGCCAGCCGGCGCGCATCAGGCCCAGTGACCACTGCACCAGGCCCGAAAGAATCGCCATCCAGGCGGCCAGGGCCACCCAGTGCGCGGAGCCGGGTTCGGCCAGGCCCGTGAGGGAGGCGCCGATCAGCAGTGCACTCAAGGCCGTGGGCCCCACACCCAGGCGCGGCGAGCCGCTGAACATCACGGCCACCAGGGCAGGGACGATGGAGGCGTAAATGCCGGTG
>NZ_JAELTK010000147.1:0-8154 GCF_016428765.1 Delftia sp. ASV31 | reverse complement strand
TCTCGAACAGCATGTCCGTGCCCACCTGGAAGTCGCAGCCCTTGTCTCGCACGGCGCGCAGCAGGGGCGTGAACTCGGACTTCATCACCACCTCGCCCACAAAGGTGGTGGGCGCAATGCGCTGTACATCGAACGGCAGCGGGTCATCGGCCTTCATGCCCAGCGGCGTGGCGTTGACGACCACGTCGAAGCCCTGCGGGTCCCTGGAGCCCGTGCCCACCTTCATCCTCGGGTAGTAGGCAGCGAGCCGCCCTGCCAGGGCCTGCGCGCTCTCATCCCGCGTGTCGAACAGCATCAGCTCGCCCACGCCGGCTGCCGCCAGCGAGGCGGCAATTGCCGACCCTACGCCACCTGCCCCGGAAATCAGCACCCGCGCGCCCTGCAGCTGCCGCCCCTTGCGCAGCACGCCGCGCACAAAGCCCGCGCCGTCGAACTGGTCGCCCAGCAGCGAGCCGTCCTCGCGCCGCAGCACGGCATTGCATGCGCCTGCAATGTGCACGGCAGGCGTGACCTCGTGCACCAGGTCCACCACGGACACCTTGTGCGGCATGGTGATCAGCGCGCCGCGCAGGTTGGTGAAACGCATGATGGCCGCGAAGTCCGGCGCGAAATGCGCCGCCTTCACGCCCATGGGCACGACGCAGGCGTCTATGCCCCGGCCGTCGAACCACGGGTTGTAGATCATGGGCGACTTGAAGGTCTCGGTGGGATCGCCGATGTGCGCGATGAGGGTGGTTTTTCCGGAAATCATTCTCTGGGCTTTCGGATGCTTGGGTTGGCGGAATGTGGCGTGTGAAATTCAGCGGCCGGACTGGGCCAGGGCCTGGGTGCGCAGGCGCTCGTACTCGGCGGCGTCCACAGGCTGCGCACCGGCCTCGCCCAGGTCTTCCATGCGCACGCGGTAGGTCTCGCGGGCGCTCCAGGCGGCCAGCGCTGCGACCACGGTGATGCCGAAGGCGATCAGGCCCACGGTCAGCCAGATGTTGTGCGCTCCCGGAGGCGCCACGGCCGTGAACAGCGCGGGCAGCATGGCGGTGATGGCCGTGCCCACGTTCTGCGAGATGGCCATGGCCGACACGCGTGTGCGGGTCGGGAACAGCTCGGGGTAGAAGCTGGGGAACACCGCGTTGTAGCCCTGGTAGACCACGCCCCACATCAGGATGGACATGGCAAAGGCCAGCGGCATGTTGCGCGTGCTGATGGCGTAGAGGTAGCCGATGGCCAGCAGCCCGGACAGCAGCGCGCCGAAGATGATGGGCGGGCGCCGGCCGATGCGGTCGGACAGGTTGCCCACCATGGGGATCACCAGCACCGCGACGATGTTGCCCACCACGGGAATCCACAGGTACATGTCCTTGGCGAAGCCGATGCCGTAGGCGGGCTGCACCGCATAGGCCGCGCCGAAGATGGTGGCCACCACGGGGATCACGTTCATCAGCGCCATGCAGACCACGCGCAGCATGTCGGGCGAATGGTGGCGGAAGGCCTCGACCACGGGCGAACGCGGACGCGCCTCGCTGCGGCCTGCTGCCGTGAAGGCCGGGGTCTCGTTGACCTCGCGGCGGATGATCCAGCCCGCGATGATGACCACGAAGCTCAGGATGAAGGGAATGCGCCAGCCCCAGCTGTTGAACTGCTCGGTGGGCATGTAGTGCGCCAGCGGCAGGAACACGGCCGCTGCCAGGATCTGTCCGGCCTGCACGCCCTGCAGCGTGAAGCTGGCGAAGAAGCCGCGACGCCCGAACGGGGCATGCTCCAGGATCATGGAGCTGGCGCCCGAGATCTCGCCAGCCACCGCAAAGCCCTGGATCAGCCGCATCAGCACCAGCAGCGCGGGCGCCCACAGGCCAACCTGGTCATAGGTGGGCAGCAGCCCCACGGCGATGGTGGAAAAGCCCATCAGGAACATGCACCACACCAGCACCTGCTTGCGCCCGTGCGTATCGCCCAGGTGGCCCAGCACGAAGGCGCCGATGGGCCGCGCCACATAGCCCACGCCATAGGTGGCCAGCGAGGCGATGATGGCAATCGCCGGATCACCCTGCGGAAAGAAGATCTGCGGAAAGATCAGCGCCGCAGCCGTGGCGTAGATGAAGAAATCGTAGTACTCCAGGGCCGAGCCTATCCAGCCGCTGGTAGCGGCCTTGCGCGGCTGGTGCCCGGTGGGCTGTGTGTGTATCGGGGTTGCGCTCATGTGTTGTCTCCTCCATGTAGAAAAGGCCCCGGCTCAATGCTTGCGGCCAGGCCAGCGGGATGTAAAAAATGTAGTTCCCGCCTATGGATGCGCCCAAGCCAATTTCGAAAGGCATGTGCGCTGATCGCACCGCGCTGTTCGATAATCGCACGCACCCAGGGTTAATACGGAAAACTCAAGCTCGCCATGACAACACCTTCCACCCTCGCCCAGCGCGACTGGATTGCCGGACTGGAACGCGGCGTATCGATCATCGAAGCCTTTGACGACGCCCACCCGCGCATGACGGCCGCCGAGGCCGGCCAGCGCACGGGCATGACGCGCACCGCCGCGCGGCGCTACCTGCTGACGCTGCAGCACATGGGCTACGTGGCGGGGGACGGCAAGCTGTTCTGGCTCACGCCGCGCGTGCTGCGGCTGGGGCAGTCGTACCTGGAGTCGGCGCGGCTGCCGCGCATCGTCCAGCCGTTCCTGCAGCGCGTGGCGGCCGGCACCCATGAAACCGCCTACCTGGCGGTGCTGGACGACGACGAGGTGGTCTACATCGCGCGCAACGGCCCCAACCGCAACATGAACACCGGCTATGTGCTGGGCGCACGCGTGCCGGCCCAGGTCACGGCGGCCGGCATGCTGATGCTGTCCATGCGCAGCGACGCCGAGCTGGAGCACTGGCTGGACAACCGCGCGCTGACGGTCTTCACCTCGCACACCATCACCTGCCCCGCCGAAATGCGCCGCGAGCTGGCCCTGATCCGCACCCAGGACTGGGCGCTGTGCGAGCAGCAGCTCAACCTGGACTCGCGCGGCATTGCCGTGCCGCTGCGCGACCGCCACGGCGCGCTGGCAGGCGCCCTCAACATCACCATGCCCATGGGCCGCGAAACCGGCAAGGACGCCGTGGCGCGCGTGCTGCCCATGCTGCGCGAGACGGCGCAGGCCATGCGGGACCTGATCTGATGGTGAACAACATGGCCATGGCGCAACTTCCTGACCTGGACATGCCTGGCGGCGACGACCGTCTGCTGCAGCATCTGCAGGCACTGGAAGTGCGGCTGCACGATCCGCAGCTGCGATCGGACGCAGGCCAGCTGCAGGCGCTGCTGCATGAAGACTTCCTGGAATTCGGCCGCTCGGGCGGCGTGCACGACCGGGCCGCCACCGTGGACAGCCTGGTGGCCGCCTTGCCAGCACAGGCCCCTGCCCGGCTGGTGTCAGGCGGCTTTGCCCTGGCGCGCCTGGGGCCGGACAGCGCGCTGCTGACCTACCGCTCGGCCAGCGTGGCCGAGGATGGAACGGCCGGCCGGCATACGCTGCGCTCCTCGGTCTGGCTGCGCACGGCCCTGGGCTGGCAGATGCGCTTCCACCAGGGCACGCCCACGGCGCCATTCGACCTGGCCGCATCCATGCCATGAGCGGCCTGCGGCGTGTTCAGACGGTCTCGAACGCGTACTTTTCCGTATCCACCTCGCGCTGCGAGGCCACGGCATAGCGGTCGCCCTGGATGCGCTCGGGCTTGAAGAGGTCGTCCAGTTCAGCCAGCAGGGCCGCATCCAGGCGCACGGCGCCGCCGCGCAGGTCTTCGTGCAGGTGGTCCACGCTGGTGGTGCCCGGCAGGGCAATCACATGCTCGCCCTGGTGCAGCACCCAGGCGATGGCCAGCTCGGCCAGCGTGCAGTCGGCGCGCTCGGCAATGGACTGCATGGGCGCGAGCAGCTGCAGGTTCTTCGCATAGGCCTCGGGCGCGAAGCGCGGCATGGCGGCGCGGATATCGCCCTTGACCAGGCCCTCGACCTCCTGGAGCTTGCCGGTGAGGAAGGCGCGGCCCAGCGGGCTGAAGGCCACGTAGGCAATGCCCAGTTCCTTGCAGGCCTGCAGCGTGCCCAGCTCGGCATTGCGCGACCACAGCGAATACTCGCTTTGCAGCGCGGCGATGGGGAAGGTGGCATGGGCGCGGCGCAGCGCGTCGGCGCCGATCTCGGACAGGCCCAGGGCGCGCACCTTGCCCTCTTCCACCAGGCGCGACATCTCGCCCACCGATTCCTCGATGGGCACGCGGCGGTCCCAGCGGTGCAGGTAGTAGAGGTCGATGACATCGGTGCCCAGGCGCTGCAGGCTGTCTTCGCAATTGCGGCGCAGGGTCCTGGGGTGGCCATCGATCACGCGGCGCACCACGCCGTCTTCGCCGCGCACGCCGGCCATGCCGCATTTGCTGGCCAGGGTGATGTGGTTGCGGTGGGACTTGAGCACGGGGCCGACCAGGGATTCGTTGGCACCGAAGCCATACAGCGCCGCCGTGTCGAACAGGGTGACACCGGCGTCCAGCGCCGCATGCAGCACGGCCTTGCCCTGCTCGGGCGACGGCGGATGGCCATAGGCGTGGCTGAGGTTCATGCAGCCCAGGCCGACGGCGCTGACGGAGAAGGGACCCAGGTGGCGTGTGGACAGGTTGGTCATGGTTTTCTCACAGGGAAAAGAAGCAAGGGAGCGGCCAGCGCTCCCTTGCAATGTCGAAGGCCCATTTTGCCGTCAAACCGACGTGCCCCGCACGCCCGTGCGCGCCCAGGCCGGCAGCGGCACGGGCCGGTGCAGCACGTCGTCGTTGAGCCACAGGGCGCTGCGGCGCGCGCGCTCGGCCACGGTGTCCAGCGGCAGTTGCTGGTAGTCGTCGTTGAAGACCTCGAAGCTGTAGTCGCCCCGGTAGCCCAGGCGGTCCAGGCGCAGCACCAGGTCGGCCAGGCGCTCGCTGTGCACGCCCTCGCCCGGGAACACGCGGAAGGTGCGCGCCGTGGCCATGCGTTCCTCGAAGGTGGGCGCGTCGTGCCACATGAAGTCGGACAGCTGCACCAGGAAGATCTTGTCGCGGTCGATCAGCTCCAGCGCGTCCAGCGGCGTCTTGGCCGCCAGGATGTGGAAGGAGTCCAGCCCAATGCCCAGATTGGACGTGTCGGCACGGCAGACCACGTCCCAGCTGGTGGTGAACTCATTGACGGAGCGGCCCCAGGACAGCCCCTCGTAGGCGATCTTCACGCCCAGCGGAATGCCGAGCATGGCCAGCTTGCGCAGGTCGCGCGCAATCACGTCGAGATCGCCCGTGGCATGGCGCGAAGTGGACGAGCAGGCCAGCAGCACGGGGCTGCCGATCTCGGCGCACATCTCCAGCATGGACTTGGCGATGTCCACCTTGTAGTGGTGCAGGTGGTCGGACAGGCCCTCGAAGTCGCGCAGCACCTGAAAGCCCGTGGGCCGCAGGCCGCTGGCGCGCACGGCCGCCGCCGCTGCCTTGACGCCGCCCGGGTGGCCGGCCAGGTCGCGCGCGCTGAGCATGACCTGGGTGAAGCCCGCGCGCCGGATGGCGTCGAGCTTGGCCTCCAGCGAGCCATTCAGAGTGATGGTGTCCATGCCATAGCTGTCCAGCAAGCCCATGCTGCCCTCCAGGATCGTTGTGTGTATCGGCGGTTGAATCGGACGGCGGCGCGCTAGACGTCGCACTAAGTTTCGCGTTAGGCGTCGCGGTGCACCAGCTCGAACACCACGGTGCCCATGGCGTTGCGCGTGAGCGCGCCGCGGTCATCGGGGTGCAGGCGGCTCGATTCCACAAACTCCACGCCGCGCTGGCGCAGCGCCTGCACGGCGCCAGGCACGTCGGTGGTGCCCAGGCCGATGCGCTGCAGGCGCTCGGGCATGTCGTCCCACTCCAGGCCCGGATCGGGCTCGATGAGCTGCCACAGGAAGCGCTTGCAGGGGCTGCGCATGAGCTTGCCCTTGGGCAGGATGCCGAAGCGCTGCGCGTCGGGCAGCAGGTGGAAGTCGAACATGCGTTCGAAGTAGGTGATCCAGTCGGCGCTGCGGCCACGCCCTATGTACTGGACCACGCCGAAATAGCCCAGGCCGGCCAGCGCCGGTGGATGGGGATCGGCCCCGGCGATGGGCTTGAAATCGATGTCATAGATGGAGAACTCCTGCCATCGATCGACAAAGTAGAAGCGGCTGCCGCCCGGGCCGTGGATGGCCGGGATGTGCAGCTCCATCGCCTGGGCCTGGCTGGGCGCCGCCCAGGCCCCCAGCTCGATGCAGCGCGTATGCGCCTGCAGGGCATCCTGCACGCGCAGCGCCACGGCCGAGATGACGGGCTGCCCGTCCGAGGCGGCATTGGCCAGCGCATCGGCAGCGCCCGCATTGACCACCAGGTTCATGTCCCCCTGCCGGTACAGCGTCACCTCGCGCGAGCGGTGCCGCGCCACGGGGCGAAAACCCAGCCCCTCCAGCACCTGGCCCAGGGCCTGGGGCTGGCTGGTCGTGTACTCGATGAACTCTATGCCGCCGATCCCGAGGCGATTGGACGCCTCGGGCACGTCTTCCCGGCTGCTGGAGGAGGAATCGGTCATTGCGGTACTCCGGATGGAAACATGGTGCGCTGCGACGGCTCGCCGGGCGGGTCAGGCCTGCAGTTGCTGCTCTAGATCATGGAGGACCTGATAGCAGGGCAGGACCTGGGCCACGCTGGAATTGGGCTCGCGGCCTTCGCGGATGGCGGCGAAGAACTCTCGGTCCTGCAGCTCGATGCCATTCATCGAGACATCAACCTTGGAAACGTCGATCTTCTCTTCCTTGCCGTTGACCAGATCGTCATAGCGCGCGATGTAGGTACCGGTGTCGCCGATGTAGCGGAAGAAGGTGCCCAGCGGGCCGTCGTTGTTGAACGACAGGCTCAGCGTGCAGATCGCGCCATTGGCGGCCTTGAGCTGGATGCTCATGTCCATGGCAATGCCCAGCTCCGGGTGGATGGGGCCTTGCACGGCGTTGGCCTTCACGATGGGGCTGCCGGCCTGGTAGGCGAACAGGTCCACGGTGTGGGCGGCGTGGTGCCACAGCAGGTGATCGGTCCAGCTGCGGGCCTGGCCCAGCGCATTCATGTTGGTGCGGCGGAAGAAATAGGTCTGCACATCCATCTGCTGGATGTTGAACTCGCCGGCCGCGATCTTCTTGTGCACCCACTGGTGGCTGGGGTTGAAGCGGCGCGTGTGGCCGCACATGGCCACCAGGCCGGTCTGCTTTTGCAGATCGGCCACGGCCTGGGCGTCCTTGAGGCTGTCGGCCAGCGGGATCTCCACCTGCACATGCTTGCCGGCCTTCAGGCATTCGATGGCCTGGGCGGCATGCATCTGCGTGGGCGTGCACAGGATGACGGCGTCCACCTCGGGCAGGGCCAGGCTGTCGGCCAGCTCGGTGGTCACATGTTGGATGCCGTACTTTTCGGCCACTTCCTGGGTCTTGGCCAGCTCGCGGCCCACCAGGGAGACGACTTCAACGCCGTCGATGTTCTTGATGCCGTCCAGGTGCTTGATGCCGAAGGCACCGGCGCCCGCCAGGGCGACTTTGATGGTCTTGTTGCTCATATGAGTCTCCGTAGAGCCGCCTCAAGGAGGCGAAGGCCCCCTCGGGGGGCAGTGAATACACGCAGTGATGAACGTGGGGGCCTCAGCCGTTCTCCAGGATGAGATGTCCCACGGCCGTATTGGACGCGGGCACATGGTAGAAGCGATGGTTGACCTTGGGCAGCGGCGCGGGGCCATCCACATCGGCCATGGCACCGCGCGCGATCAGCCACATCACCAGCTCGATGCCTTCGGAGCCGGCCTCGCGCACGTAGTCGATATGCGGCATCTTGGCCAAACCGGCAGGATTCTCGATCAGCAGGTCCAGGAAGCGGTTGTCCCACTCCTTGTTGATCAGGCCGGCGCGCGCGCCCTGCAGCTGGTGGCTCATGCCGCCCGTGCCCCAGATCTGCACGTTCAGGTCTTCGTCGAAGCTTTCCACGGCGCGGCGGATGGCGCGGCCCAGGTTGAAGCAGCGCTGGCCCGACGGCACGGGGTACTGCACCACGTTGACGGCAAACGGAATCACCGGGCAGGGCCAGGCGCCCGTGCGCGCGTCCTGCTGGCCGCACATCAGCGACAGCG
>NZ_JAELTK010000146.1:0-8749 GCF_016428765.1 Delftia sp. ASV31 | reverse complement strand
GTCCAGGAGTGCGGGGCGGGACTGGTGCAGATACGGCAGGAGCATGGGCGGCTGGCATTCGCCGCGCCGCCCATGCTGCGCTTTGGCGCGCCCACCGCCGATGAGCTGGATGCCGCGCTGCGCATGCTGGGCATCACTGCCGACGAGGTGCAGGCCGCCTCGTGGATAGACAACGGCCCCGGCTGGCTGGGCATCCGCCTGGCCTCGGCCGAGCAGGTGCTGGCGCTGAACCCGGCCCGGCAGTGGCCCACGCGCATGGACGTGGGCGTGGTGGGGCCCTATGCCAGGGGTGTCGGCGGTGCCAGCCCTGCCGCCTGCGAGGTGCGCGCCTTCTTCTCCGATCACCAGGGCGCCATCGTCGAAGACCCCGTCACCGGCAGCCTCAACGCCTCGCTGGCGCAGTGGCTGTTTGCGACGGGGGTGATGGACAGCGACTACGTTGCCGCCCAGGGCCGCTGCCTGGGCCGTGACGGCCGCATCTTCCTGACCCGTGACGGCACGGGCCAGGTCTGGGTGGGCGGCACGGCGCGCACCCATGTCGAAGGCGCACTGAGCGGCCTTTGATCCACACCGGAAGAACCCACGAATGACAGCGATCCAAGAGAGAGAGCGCGCTCCCGTCTCATCGGCCAGGGCCAACCTGAAAATGTTGGTGCGCTACAAGGCCTGGGCCAACGGCCTGACCTTCAAGAGCGTGATGGAGCTGCCCGAAGGCGAGGCCTTGAAGCAGCGCCCCACGAGCTTCGGCAACATGGTGCGCACGCTGAACCACGTCCTTGTGGTGGAGGACATCTTCAGGCACCACCTGCAGGGTCGCAAACATGGCTACACCATGCGCAACACCGACCACACGCCCACGCTGCCGGCGCTGTGGGAATCCGTGCAGGCAATGGACCGCTGGTATGTGGAGTTCGTCGATGCGTGCCCGGACGAAGAACTGGCGAAGGTCGTGCATTTCGAGTTCGTGGGCGGCGGGCAGGGCGCCATGACGCGCGAGCAGATCGTGCTGCACGTGGTGAACCACGGCAGCTACCACCGTGGCTTCGTGAGCGACATGATGTACCAGGTGCCCTTCGTGCCTCCGGCCAACGACCTGCCGGTTTTCCTCAGGGATTGCTACCGCGAAGACAAGGGCTGACGTTGAAGGTGGAGCGCCCCGGTCATCAGGTCAACCGATTGCCGGGACACGCAGGGACGAAACCGGAGCCCCCTGCGCCATGGCGCCCGTGAGGGCGGCGGGCCGCATGGGGTCTTCTGCCGGAGTCTGTGGCAGTGCAAGTGGCTGTGGCAGTAGCTGCGACTGCGGCTGCGGCTCTCGGGCCAAGGTCCATCCCTTGCGCAGCGCTCCGGCAAAGCCGTCTGCCACGCGCGAGTAGGCGCGCCCGCTGGTCATCACGCGCGGCCGCGCGGACCAGGCGATGCGGGCGCCGCTGGCTGCCAGGCGGTCCACCAGGTCCTGGTCCTCGCCGCAGCGGCGCGCCTCGAAGCCTCCGACATTGCGGTAGTGCCAGGCCGAGATGCCCAGGTTGGCGCCATGCACATGGCGGTGGCCGTCGCGGTCCATGTAGGTGGACTCGAAGTGCCGCTGGGCCGCGCCCGCGTGGGCGCCGTGGGCAGACCAGTCGGGCACTGCCACCGTGCCGCAGACCACGTCGGCCTGCAGCGCCAGCTGGTCGGCCAGCCAGCTCGGCGAGACTGTGGTGTCGGCGTCCGTGAAGGCCAGCCAGCGGGCGCCCAGCAGCAGCAGGTATTCGGACCCCAGCGCGCGGGCCTTGCCCACGTTGCGCGCGGCAATCGGCAAGGGGATGGCGGGCCAGCGGCGCACGGCCGATTCGGTGGCGTCCTGACAGCTGTCCAGCACCACGACGACGGCCACGGTCTCGCCCTGCAGGTCGGCGTGGGCCGCCGCGCAAAACACGCTGTCCAGGCAGCGGCCTATGAGGTCTTCCTCGTCATGGGCTGGGATGCACACGCCGATCATTTTTCAGTCCTTTCAAGGGTTCTTCTGCCAGATGTCCAGCTGGAAATCCGGCTCGCAGTGGCTCAGCAGCAGGCGCAGCTGCGCATGGGCCGCCACGCTGTCATGCAGGGCCTGCGTGGTCTGCAGGCGGTCGTGCGCGTCATGCCGCCAGTGGCACATGAGCCAGTGGCCGCCGCCCTGCAGCGAGGCCAGGCACTGGCGGTTGAAATGTGCCAGCGCCGCATCATCGAAGTAATAGGCCAGTTCCGAGACCACGATGAGGTCGAAGCCGGCCTGCGGCACCTGCGGCCATTGCCAGGGCAGGGGCAGGGCCTGCAGGTCCAGGCGGGCGCGGTCCTGTGGCGCCATCCGCTCGCGGCACAGGTCCACGGCCCTGGCCGAGAAATCGACGGCGCACAGCCGCTCGCAGCGCTGGAGCAGCCGCTGCGTGGTTTCGCCATTGCCGCAGCCGGGCTCGAAGCCGTGGGCATAGCGCTCGCGGGGCAGGGCGGCCAGCAGCAGGTCGCGCTTGCGCCGCTCGTACCAGCGCGATGCGACCTGCCAGGGGTCGGGGTCGGCCTGGTACATCTGCTCGAAGTGCTGCCTGGCGCTGTTCATAGAAACACCACTTCAAACGGGCGCAGCAGGCGCTGCGTGGCCCAGGGCGGCAGGATGGCGTCGCGGCCCGTGGACGGGTCGGGCAGCAACTGGCTGCGAAAGCACGACAGGGCCTGGCGCTTGAGTGCGAGTTCTCCGGGTGACAGCGCAATGGCGGCGGCCCGGTGCCAGGGCATGCGCATGTCGCCAGGCTCGGCCCAGTGCCAGGCCCAGATGGGCAATTCGACAAGCCGGCAGCCCGTGCGCGCGGCCGCCGTGGCGCAGGCCTGGCCGGTGGCCTCGTGGTCCGGGTGACCGTCTTCGCGCCAGGTGCACAGCAGCGCGTCCGAAGGCCGCAGCAAGGCCTGCAGCTGCACAAGCAACTGCGCTGCGTGGTCGGCGATATGGCCGTCGGGCAGGCCCAGGCGGACCACCTGCGCTGCCGGGGCGAGCAGGGCCAGCGCCTGGTTGCTCTCCTGCACGCGTGCACAGGCCAGCCGCTGCGGCGGCCACAGCGTGGAGCCGGGATGGCTGGCGCCACCATCGGTCACGGAAATGACGAGGCAGGGCAGGCCCTGCTGCGCGCAGCGGCGCAGCAGGCTGGCGCAGCCCAGGATTTCGTCATCGGGGTGCGGTGCCACGATGACGATGCGGCTGCGGCCCTGCAGCAGCTCGTCCAGCGCCAGCGGCGCGGGCTGGCGCTGTGCGAACCAGGCCTGCCAGCGCGACTCAGGCGTGCCCTGGCCTTCGATCAGGCGGGGCTTCACAGCGTCCATGCGCAGGCTCCTGCACCTTGTGCCTGTGCCTGCGTCCTTTCGGCCAGCAGGCGGCCCAGCGCCGCCTGGTCGCGCTCGGCGTGGCTTTGGCGGATGAAAACGGGCAGGTCGGCCATCAGCAGGGCCAGGCTCTTGTTCTTGCACAGCGGCCCCGGGCCGATGGCGCGCGGCACGCGCCGCAGCACATCTTCTGCGGCGGCTTCCACGGCCAGGCGGGCGCGGCTCACGGCCAGCAGGCAGGGGTCCGAGGGCCTGGCATCGATGTCTGCCGCAGCTTCGCGCAGCAGGCTGGCCGCGCTGCCCAGGGACACGTCCAGCGCGCCCAGATGGGCCAGGCGATGCGGGTCGCCGCCCTGGATGGCGGCCTGCAGCAGATGGCTGGCAATGCGGGCGGCGGCACCGTACCAGCAGGCGGCCACTCCCGCGCCACCGTGGTGAAAGCCGGGGCGGCTCAGGTACTGGCCCGGGGCCCCGACCAGCACGCCGGTGGCGCCGTCGAAGTGCACATCGGCGCTGGCGCTGGCGGCCATGCCCACGGCCTGCCAGTGGCTGTCGTCCCTGCGTATGCCGGGCTGGTCCATGGTGACGGCGATCAGGCAGCGCTGGCCGTCTGCCAGCCAGCCGCTGACCAGGGCGCGGTCCACGGCCCGTGCGCCAGAGCACCAGGGCTTGTGGCCGGACAGGCGAAGCGCCGAGCCTGCCTGCAGCGCCGTGCGTTGCGTGGCGTCGGGAGATGCCGCCGTGGCCTGCACGCGCTCGCCCGGTGGCTCGGCGCACCAGACGGCCCAGCGCAGTCCCTCGGTGGCCAGGTCGGCCTGCAGTTCGGACAGGATGGCCAGTGCATCGGTATGGCCTTCGTAGAGCTTGGCCAGGCCCAGGCTGTGGGCGGCAACTTCGGCCAGCGCCCTCCAGCGCTGCAGCGTATGGCCACGGCCCGGCAAGGGCAGGCGGTCGGCGCCCTGGGCCACCAGCAGGGCCAGCTGGTCCGAGGGTGACAGCTCCTCATGGCCGTGCAAGGCCCGGGCCAGCGTCTCGCTGTCCGTCCACGCCTTGGCGTACTCGTTGTTGTGCTGGACCATCACCGCTCACCTTTCCTTGTGTGCCATGCGCAGCCCTGAAATGAATGGGGCGGGCCGGGCGTTGCCATCGTGCCGGCTTGCCGAAGCCGCCGCCGCAGGAGCAGGAGGCCATTACCTGTCGGAGACCACCGATCGGCTGGCGTCCAGGGCCAGGGCGTCCGCCGGGCAGGCGGGCAGCTCCAGGCCCAGCGGCGGGCGTTCCTGCCTCATAGACGGCACGGGGATGCCGAAGCCGGCGTCTCTTTCCTTGCTCCAATCCCTGTCACGGCGCTCCTGCGGCCTGGCCTCCTTCAATGCGGACAGAAAGGCCTTGCGCCACCAGTGCACGTCCTGCTCGCATACGCGCTGCAGCAGCCGCTGGTGGCGCTGGCGCCGTTCGTGCAGCGGCATGTGCAGGGCCTGCTGCACCACGGCGGCCGTGCCATGCACGTCATAGGGATTGACCAGCAGCGCCTCGTGCAATTGCTCGGCCGCGCCCGCAAAGCGCGACAGCACCAGCACGCCCGGGTCGGCCGGGTCCTGGGCCGCCACGTACTCCTTGGCCACCAGGTTCATGCCGTCGCGCAGCGGCGTGACCAGGCCCACGGCCGCCGCACGGCACAGGCCCGGAATGCTGTCGCGCGGCAGCGTCTGGTGGATGTAGCGCACGGGCATCCAGTCCAGCTCGCCGTAGTCGCCGTTGATGGCGCCGCACAGCGACTCGATCTCGCGCCGTATGTCGGCATACGCGTCCAGGCCCTCGCGCGTGGGCGATCCGATCTGGATCAGCGTGGCGCTGCGCCGGTTGGCGGGATGGCGGGCCAGCAACTCGCGGAAGGCGCGCAGGCGCTGGGGCAGGCCCTTGGAATAGTCCAGCCGGTCTATGCCCAGCAGCAGGCGGCGCTGGGCGTATTCGTGCTTCATGCGCTCGTACATGTCCCGCGAGGCGCCGCCCTGTGCAAGCGCCATGAAACCATCCACATCGATGCCTATGGGGAAGTCGCGGCAGACTAGGCGCTGGCCATGGGCGCGGAATGCGCCGTCGCCCAGGGCCTGGCCGCCCGCCTCCTCGCAGACATAGCGCTCGAAGTGCTGCACGTCCTGGCGTGTCTGCAGGCCCACGAGGTCATAGGCGAACAGGCAGCGCATCAGCCATGCATGCTCGGGTATGGCCGCCAGCAGGGTCGGTGGCGGCAGCGGGATGTGCAGGAAAAAGCCGATGCGCTGGCGGCAGCCCAGGGCGCGCAGCTCGGCCGCCAGCGGGATCAGGTGGTAGTCATGCACCCAGAGGATGTCGTCCTCCGCCAGCAGGGGCAGCAGCCGGCGCGCAAGCAGCTGGTTCACGCGGCGGTAGCCGGCCGCAAGGCCCGTGTCGAAGTTCGCCAGGTCCAGCCGGCCATGGAAGACGGGCCACAGCACGCCATTGCTGTAGCCCGTGTAGTAGCTGTCGTGGTCCGTACGGTCCAGGTCCACCGTGGCCAGCGTGACCTTGCCGGCCTGGGTGCGGTGCACATGGCCGGCAGGCGCGGCCTGGGCACCGTCGTCGGTGACGGTTCCGCTCCAGCCGAACCACAGGCCGCCCGTCTGCCGCAGCGCATCGCCCATGGCCACGGCAAGGCCCCCGGCTGCGGTCCTGCACGGATCGGCCACGCGGTTGGAGATCACCACCAGCCGGCTCATGGCAGGGCCTCCGCGCAGGTCTGTGCCGCCAGGTGCATGCATGCGGACTGCAGCCAGGCGTGCACGGCCTGCGGGCTGTCCAGCCGGTGGCGGGCCCCGCTTGCGCCTTCGCCCACCTTGATCGCCATGCCGCCCAGCGCCTGCACCACGGCAAAGCCGCTCTCGTCCGTGACATCGTCACCGGCAAACACGGGGGTGCGGCCGGCGAACGGCGCTTCGCGCAGAAAGGCCGCAATGGCGCGGCCCTTGTCCACGCCCGCAGGCCTGACCTCCAGCACGCATTTGCCGTGCAGCAGCTCCAGACCGGGCAGGTGCCTCAGTGCGCGGCTCAACGTATCCAGGCACAGCGCCGCCAGCTCTGGCGCACGCCGGTAGTGCAGTGCGACCGAGGAGCGCTTGCGCTCCACCAGCAGGCGGGGATGATCGGCCGCCAAGGCAATGCACGTCTGCAGCACGGTCTCTGGCAGGGCCGAGGCCTGCGGGTGCAGGCGGCCTGCGCCATCCCGCCGCTGCAGGCCGTGCTCGCAGGCGGCCGGCAGATGCAGCGGCGCCAGAAAGTGGTCCAGCACCTCAAGCTGCCGCCCCGTGATGATGGCCAGCGCCCCCCCCAGCATGCCTTGCAGCCTGGCCAGCATGGGGATCATGGCGGGGTCTGGTGCTATGGCGTCCGGGGTCTCGGCCAGCGGCACAAGCGTGCCGTCGAAGTCGAGGAACAGGGCGGATCTGCAGGTGGGCAATGGGGGTGTTTCCATGGAAGCGCCAGGGTATCGGTTGCCGGTTTAGTGGATCGACATCAGGAAAGCGTCTGCTGCCATGGCCTGCTCAACGCTCGGCCTTGATGGAGCCGCGGATGTTGGTGATTGCCAGGCAGGCCTGCAGCGTCACCAGCGCCCAGGCGCCGGAGGACCATCCCCACAGTGCCCACAGCACATTGCTGAGCATCAGGATCCAGAAGCCCACATTGCGCCGTTGCGCAGAACGCGAGCCCACCCACCACGCGCCAAGGATGGAGGCCAGGAAGGCAGGCCACTGAAGCCAGTCGGGAATGTCGGGCATGGGGTTTCTCTCTGAAGGAGGGCAGGCGCCTCAGTTGCCGGGCCGTGCCGGGTCGTCCTCGTCGATGGAGTGGCATTCCTTGCATGCTCCGCTCTCGCGCGCGCGGGCGGCCAGGTTGACGTAGAAGGCCGCCACTTGCTGCAGCTGCTCCTCGTCCAGCCCCTCGATGCCGATCATGCGGTTGCTGGCAATCTTGTTGGCTGCCAGCAGCTCGTTGAGCTTCAGGTGCAGGGCCACGCTGTCCTTGTTCTGGCTTTGCTGGATGAGGAACACCATCAGAAAGGTCACGATGGTCGTGCCCGTATTGATGACCAATTGCCAGTTCTCCGAGAAATGGAACATCGGCCCCGCCACGGCCCATACGGCCACGCAGATCAGGGCCACGCAAAAGGCCATGGGCGTGCCGGCCCAGCGCGTCACCCTGCTGGCGAAATGATCGAAGGCCGACAGCAGGCGCGAGTGGTCGGCATACGAGGCGCTGCTGGTCTCGGGCATGGAGCCCAGGGCATCTCCCGGTGTGCGGCGGCCTGGTGTGGAACTTGTGCTTTGCATGGGGGAAAACCGTCCGGAAAAAATCGATCAAGGCTGCTTGCGCACCATCTTCTTGCGCTGCTCGGCATCCAGTCCCGGCGTCTGGCGCATGTCGGTGTCCACCTGGCCGGAGGCGATGTCGTCATGGGCCTGGCGCATCACGGGGTCGGGCGCATCGCTGGTGGCGTCGATGCTCTGGTCGCGCTCATGCGGCAGGCGCAGGCCCTGTTCGGGCTCGCCCGATTCGCCGGGCGCGTGCGGTGCCTTGCCCACCTGGCCGGGCAGCTTGGTGCGGCCGTCGCCCGATGGCTTGGGCTGTTTTTGTGCAGAGGGCTGGGCAGCGGGAGTGGTCTTGTCTTTCATGGCGTTGTCCTTTCATTCATGGGCGTCCGCAGGGTGCGTCTTGGCCATGCTCTCCCCGGTTGCGCAGGGCCGTCGTGGGACCACGCCGAAAGCGCAGGAACGACAAGATGCCCCATGCCGAAACATGGCCGGCAGGCACGCCGATTGCCCTGTGCCGGGGTGCGAAAAATGGCCACAGGCCGCTGGCGCGATGTCCGCAAGGGCAGGGCGCTGCGTTCCTACGGCACATGGCCGCAAGCGCGCACGCCGGACGGCTGCTGCGGCCATCAGCATAGGAATCACTTTCAACTGCCAAGGAGCACATTCCATGACGCAATCGAACCCCGCAAACCGTGACCCGCTGTCCGACGCACCCGGCGCGCACCCGGTGGGCACCGGCATAGGCGCAGCAGGCGGCGCCGTCACCGGCGCTGCATTCGGCGCAATGGGTGGCCCCATCGGCGCTGCCGTGGGCGGCGTGGCCGGTGCCGTGGTCGGCGGGCTGGCCGGCAAGGGTGCAGCCGAGGCCGTGAACCCCACGGTTGAAGATGCCTACTGGCGCGATGCCTACCAGAGCGAGCCCTATTACGTGGCTGGCCGCAGCTACGAGGAATACCGCCCCGCCTACGAGCTGGGCTGGAACGCTGCCGCCGCACGCCGCGATGCCGACTTCGATGCCTTTGACGCCGAATGGGAGCGCGAATGGACCACGCGCCGTGGCGCCAGCCATCTTGACTGGGACCAGGCCC
>NZ_JAELTK010000145.1:0-8680 GCF_016428765.1 Delftia sp. ASV31 | reverse complement strand
AGATGTGTATAAGAGACAGGTCTTGATGATTCGTCCATTTTCCTTCGCAGTCTTAACGACATTCTCCATTACAACCTTCCTATCGATAGCAATAATTCTTTTATTTTCAACCTATTCCAGACACTCAACAGTTAAAGGTCAACTCCTTCCAGCGACGGGGCAGATCAGAGTTTTTTCTCAACAACCAGGTGTTGTTATTGCAAAGTATGCAAAGGAGGGGCAATATGTCGAGAAAGGCGATATTCTTTATAAAATCTCCAGTGAGCGTTTTGGTGAAGATGCGGTAGCAGTTTTTTCTCAAATCACCCGAAGCCTGGAACAAAGGCGAGAATCGCTCATTGACGAGCATACGAAATTTCTGCAGCTGCATCTCGCGGAGCGGAAAACATTGAATAGAAAAATTGCAAGCCTTCGCGTGGAACTGTCAGTGCTAGCGGAGCAGGTTAAAAGCCAGCGGAATCTACTTGCCCTAGCAGACAACGCCATTCAGAGATACCAAGGATTGTTGGACAAAGGCTATATCTCAAAGGATCAATTTCAGCAACGTCAGGCGGAGCAACTAGGTCAAATACAGGTACTTCAGCGCTTACGTCGTGAACAGACAAGCTTGGAGCAGCAGGCGGTAGAGCGCACCAATGAACTCGCAGGGCTTGACAGTCGACAGAAGAATCAACTAGCACAGATCAACTGACAACTTTCGATGCTCACACAGGAACTCACGGAGAGCGAAGCGAGGCGAGCCTTCGTCATTACCGCACCAGAGGCAGGCACGGCAACCGCGGTATTCGCTGAAGTTGGCCATAGCATTGATGCACGCCTGCTCCTGATGCTTATTGTTCCAACGGACTCATACCTTGTGGCAGAGCTCTATGCACCAAGTAAAGCCATTGGTTTTATAAAACTAGGCGACCCCGTTAATATTCGCTACCAAGCCTATCCATATCAAAAATTCGGAATCCACCGGGGTAGGTTGGCTTCTATCTCTCGCACGAGCCTTTCACCTTTTGATTTTTCCAGTACTGTCAACCTGCTCCCAGGTTCTGGCGAAGTAGCGGAGCCACTGTATCGGCTACGAGTAGAACTTGATAGTCAAGCCGTCACCGCGTATGGGAAGGCGCAAGAACTTCAGAGCGGTATGCTGCTTGAAGCAGATATTCTTCAAGAGTCTCGCCGTCTCTATGAGTGGATTCTGGAGCCGATTTACAGCATTTCAGGAAAATTCCCAAAATAACCATGATTTCTTTAGATACGCTAGCACTGCGCTTCGGAAAGCACTTGCCGATTATCTTGCAGACAGAAGCCGCTGAGTGCGGTCTGACTTGTCTGGCAATGATCACAAGCTATCATGGACACAACGTAAATTTAAGGGAAATGCGCCAGCGGGTCAGCATTTCACTTAAGGGAATGAGCCTTGCCCACGTGGTTCAGGCTGCGCATCGCTTTCGCTTGGGCACCCGGGCTGTGCGCTTGGAACTGAATGAGCTTTCAAAACTGATCGTGCCTTGTGTACTGCATTGGAATATCGATCATTTTGTGGTGTTGAAATCCGTTAGCGCCCGAGGCGCGGTAATACACGATCCTTCAATCGGAGCTCGCCAAGTCAGCCTCGAAGAGTTGTCGCATAAATTCACTGGAGTTGCTCTGGAACTTTGGCCGAATAAAGATTTCGAGCAAAAGAAAGAAAAGCCAAAGGTCAAGCTACTTAGTTTGATAGGGGAAATCAGCGGATTACGCCGCTCACTGCTGCAAGTGTTAGTGATGGGCGTGGCACTGCAGATGATCGCGCTCATCAGTCCGTTCCTGCTTCAATGGACTATAGACAATGCGATTGTCGGTGACGATCGACATCTGCTGGCCACCCTGATTCTGGGTTTTTCGATTGTCTTGCTGATACAAATTTTTATTAGCACCTCCCGGGCCTGGGCACTTATATACCTGGGCACGCTATTCAGCCTGCAATGGCGGAGCAACGTGTTCAGCCATATGCTGCGCCTGCCCAGTCAGTTCTTCGAGAAGCGCCACCTTGGTGATGTAGTCTCACGATTTGGATCCGTCGATCAGATACAGCAAACCCTGACCGCAAGCTTTTTCTCGATCATTCTTGATGGGATGATGGCACTTTCCACCTTGGTGTTGATGCTTATATACAGCCCCCGGTTGGCGGCCGTGGTCTTCTGCACCATAGTGCTCTATGGACTGATTCGCTGGGCGTGGTACTACCCACTGCGAAACGCCACCGAGGAACAGATCGTTCATGGGGCCCGCCAGCAAAGCCACTTCCTCGAATCAGTGCGAGGTATTCAGGCATTGAAGCTATTTCAGAAGCTTGATATGCGAAGGTCGATATGGCTGGGCCTCTTCGTGGAGCAGATCAACGCGGGCCTGAAGTCTCAGAAGCTACAACTTTTTTATGGGCAAGCCAACGCATTGCTATTTGGTGCCGAGAACCTGCTGGTCGTTTGGCTAGGCGCAACCATGGTGATGGATGGACAATTCAGCGTAGGCATGTTGATGGCCTTCTATTCCTACAAGTCTCAGTTCGGCAGTCGAGTCGGCAGCCTGATTGATCAACTCTTCGAGCTGCGCATGTTGCAGCTACATAGCGAGAGGCTGGCCGATATTGTTCTTCACCCCCCCGAAGAAGAGGCTTGCGCACTCGTCACCGAGGAACGCAACAATCGGGCAGATATTGAAGTTCGAGCTGTGGGCTATCGCTATGGGGACCAAGAACCCTGGATCCTGGATGACGTTAACTTCAGCATCGCTGCAGGCGAAGCCGTGGCAATCATTGGTCCATCAGGCTGTGGCAAAAGTACGTTGTTCAAGGTGCTGTTGGGTATGCTGCCAGCAGCAAGAGGGAGCATTCGCATCGCTGGCCATGAGCTCGACGGACAGAACCTATCTGTGCTTCGGAGCCTATCCGGTTGCGTGATGCAAGACGACGCGCTTTTTGCGGGAAGCCTTGCAGAGAATATCTGCTTCTTCGATCCTCAACCAGACGCGCAATGGATGCGACAGTGCGCGCGCACCGCAGAAATCCATGGCGACATCGAACAAATGCCCATGGGCTACAACACCTTGGTTGGAGACATGGGCACAGTGCTTTCCGGCGGACAAAAACAGCGAATACTGCTGGCGCGCGCGCTGTACAAGAAGCCCCGAATTCTGTTCCTCGATGAGGCAACCAGCCATCTCGACGTGGCAGCCGAACGGCAGGTCAACGCCGCGATCCAAGCACTCGATATCACTCGGATCGTGATTGCCCACCGTCCAGAGACAATTGCCTGCGCAGACAGAGTCATCGAATTGGGCCATGGCAGGGTGATCAACGATGTGCGAGTACGAGCAATACAGCGCAGGCACCAGCAGGGGGAGTGACTGTGCACCAGCTGCGCCTTCTTGTCTTCGTTGCCGGTGTAGTGCTGCTCAATTCTGTGTACGCCATGTCTTCATATGATGCGTTCTCCACGGAAGGCCTCGCAATATCGCCACCAATGGCCTCAGCAGCAAGAGTAGGCATCTGCCCTATCGGCAAATTGCCGGAACAGCTGACCGTGCATGAAGCAATCACACGAATCCTGTGCCAGGACCCTGCCATTCGGCAAGCTTGGTCAACAGCCCGAATGCGAGCAGCCCAACTAGGTTTGCGCAAGTCCGAATATTTACCGCGTCTGGATGCACGGCTGAGCCGCTCAGCAAACCGCAGCTACGATGGCTATGCGGAAGCGATACACAGCAACAACAGTACGGGAAACTTCAGCCTGAGTTGGGTTCTATTCGATTTTGGACGCCGGGACGCGGCACTGGCTTCTGCTCATCAATTGCTGTCAGCAGCTAACGCCGATCAGAACGCGGCCATCCAGAACGCATTTCTAGGTGCCGCTCAGCTGTATTTTGCGGCGCAGGCAAGCAACCAGCGGCTTGCTGCTGCTCAGCAGGTAATGGATTTGGCCAAAGACACTTATATTGCCGCAGCAGAGAAGTACAAAGCCGGCGCGGCAGCCCTGTCCGATCGCTTGCGAGCCAAGACGGCCTACACTCAGGCCAGTTTGCATGTATCCCAGGAAAGAGGCGCGCTGTCCAGTTCTTTGGGCACTATGGCGCTTCGCATGGGTCTGCCTGCGCATACTCTCGTACGCCTAGATGAGCATGTCGAAGCTTTGCCTTCATTGGACTTCATTATTGAGGTCGACGAACTCATCCGCCTTGCGGGCCAGCAGCATCCCCGCCTTGTTGCGGTCGACGCTCGCACAAAAGCCGCCCAAGCTGCAATACAAGAAGCCAGCGCGATGGCTATGCCAAAGATTGCTCTGACCAGCAGTTTTGGGGTCACTGATTCCTCCGTGCATGGTCGCGGCAGTCGGCGCAAGGATATGAATATAGGTCTGCAACTGAGCATTCCATTGTTTTCCGGATTCGAGCAGACTTATCAGATCCGGGCGGCTAAGGCTCAGGCAGCCACTTATGCTGAAGAGGCAGAGGTTGCGCGCTTGCGATTGTCAGTGGATGTCTGGACTCAACACAACGGTCTCCGCACGGAAGCAGAAAACCTTGTACACACCTCAGACCTTGTCAATCAATCCAAGCAGGCTATGGACATCGTGCAAGGCCGTTATCAGTCTGGTGTAGGCAGCATGACCGAAGTTCTGAACGCCATGGAGACCTATGCCAAAGCGCAGGAACAACATATCAGTGCGATGGCAAACTGGCGGGCATTGCGCTTGTCACTGGCAGCTCAATTGGGGCGTTTGGGGTTCTGGGACCTTGACTAGAGGCGAGACCCCTTTAACTCAGGCCGCCTCCGCACTGCGCCCCATCCCCAGATAGGTATCGATGATGCGCCGGTCATGCAGCAGATCCCTGGCCGCGCCACTGAGGGCCACGGCGCCCATCTCCAGCACGTAGGCACGGTCGGCCACCTTGAGGGCGGCGCGCGCGTTCTGCTCGACCAGCAGCACCGAGACGCCGTGGTCGCGCAGGCCGGCCACGACCTGCAGCACCTCGCGCACGATCAGCGGCGCCAGGCCCAGCGAGGGCTCGTCCAGCAGCAGCAGGCGCGGGCGTGCCATCAGCGCGCGGCCGATGGCCAGCATCTGGCGCTCGCCACCCGACAGGGTGGAGGCCATCTGCGGGCGCCGCTCCCTCAGGCGCGGGAAGATGGCAAAGACCTCGTCCATGCGCTGCGCCTGGTCGCGCAGGCCCCGGCGCCAGCGCGAGAAGCCGCCCAGCAGCAGGTTGTCTTCCACCGACATCTCGCCGAACAGCTCGCGCTTTTCGGGCACCAGGGCCACGCCGTTGGCCACCATGACCTCGACGCCGGGGCGTGCGATGCGCTTGCCGTCCAGATGGATCTCGCCGCGCGAGGGCAGCAGGCCCATGGCGGCCGACAGCAGCGTGGTCTTGCCCGCGCCGTTGGGGCCGATGACGGTGACGATCTCGCCGCTGCGCACATCCAGATCCACCTGGTGCACGGCCTCCACGGGACCGTAGGACACGCTCAGGCCCCTGAGCTGCAAAAGGGTGTCGCTCATGCCGTCTCTCCGGTTGCCTCGTCGTCGTCGCCGCCCAGGTAGGCATCCAGCACGCGCTGGTTGACCTGGATCTGGGCCGGCGTGCCTTCGGCAATCACGGTGCCGAACTCCAGCACCGTGATGCGGTCCGCAAGATTCATGACGAACTCCATGTCGTGCTCGACGACGAGAATGCCCAGCCCCTCGGCGCGCAGCTGGCGCAGCAGGTCGGCCAGGGCCTGTTTTTCCAGGTGGCGCAGGCCGGCGGCCGGCTCGTCCAGCAGCAGGGCAGCAGGCTGTCCGGCCAGGGCGCGTGCGATCTCCACGATGCGCTGCTGGCCCAGGGCCAGCGAGGCGGCCGGCACGTCGGCGAAGGCGCCCAGGCCGCAGCGCTCGATCTGGCGGCGCGCCTCGGCCAGCACCGAGGCCTCCTCGGCCCGGTCCAGGCGCAGCATGGAGGCCAGCCAGCCCCGGTGCGCGCGCCGGTGCGCGCCCACCGCCACGTTCTCCAGCACGCTGCGCTGGCCCAGCAGGCGCACATGCTGGAAAGTGCGGCCCAGGCCCAGGGCGGCGAAGCGGCGCGAGGGCGCATCGTTCATGGCCTGGTCCATGAAGCGGACCTGGCCCTCGGTGGGCGAGTCCACGCCCGAGATCATGTTGAAGAAGGTGCTCTTGCCCGCGCCGTTGGGGCCGATCAGCGCATGCACCTCGCCGGCCTTGAGCGTCATGGCCACATCGTTGTTGGCCACCAGGCCGCCAAAGCGCTTGGTCACATGCTCGGCCGCCAGCAGCACCTGGCCCGTAGCGGGCAGCGCGCGCTGCGCCAGCGGCGCCGCGTCCGCCAGCTTCAGATCGGACACGGGCCGGCGCACCCAGCGTGCCGTGAGCGCCTGCAGCGTGGGCCACAGGCCTTCTGCAAAGCGCTGCAGCACCAGCACCATCAGCAGGCCGAAAACGATGACCTCGAAGTTGCCACTGGTGCCCAGCAGGGCCGGCAATATGTCCTGCAGCTTTTGCTTGACCAGGGTGATCAGCGTGGCACCCAGCACGGCGCCCCACAGGTGGCCGGCGCCGCCGACCACGGCCATGAACAGGTACTCGATGCCCACGTTCAGGTTGAAGGGCGCCGGGCTCACGAAGCGCTGCATGTGGGCGTAGAGCCAGCCCGACAGCGTGGCCAGCAGGGCCGCCAGCACGAAGAGCTTGACGCGGTAGTGCGCCGTGTCGATGCCCATGGACTCGGCCATGACGCGGCCGCCGCGCAGCGCGCGGATGGCCCGGCCCTCGCGCGAGTCCAGCAGGTTGTGCAGCAGCCACAGCGCCACCAGCAGCACGGCCCAGATCACCACGCCCATGGCGCGCGGCGAGGCCAGCGAGACGCCACCGATCACCAGCGGCGCAATGCCCGTGATGCCGGTCTGCCCGCCCAGGAACTCCATGTTGCCGAACAGGTAGTACAGGCTTAGCCCCCAGGCGATGGTGCACAGCGGCAGGTAGTGGCCCTGCAGCTTGACCGTGACCGCGCCCAGCAGCCAGGCCACGACGAAGGTGATGAGCAGGCCCAGCGCCAAGCCCACCCAGGGCAGGCCCGCCGCGCCCACCAGCCCGCCCAGCGCGGCCACCGAGGCAGGCGCCGTGCAGACCCAGGCCGTGGAATAGGCGCCGATGCCCACGAAGGCCGCCTGGCCGAACGAGGTCATGCCGCCCACGCCGGTCAGCATCACCAGGCCTGCGGCCACCATGGCGAACAGGCCGATGTAGCTGAGGATGACGACGGTGAAATCAGGCAGAAAGCCCCATGACGCGGCCAGCAGCGCAATGGCGGCCACCGTGAGCACGCGCGTGCTAATGCCGCCCGAAGCGGCCTTGGCAGGCGCCGCGGCCTGCGAGGAAACGGGGGCGCTCATTCTTCTTCCTCCACATGGTGGCTATTGCGCGATCGCCACCACAGCACCGGGATGATCAGCGTGAACACCAGCACCTCCTTGTAGGCACTGGCCCAGAACGAAGAGAAGGCCTCCAGCAGCCCGACCAGCAGCGCGCCGGCCAGGGCCAGCGGGTAGCTGGCCAGCCCGCCCACGATGGCGGCCACGAAGCCCTTGAGGCCGATCAGAAAGCCGGTGTCGTAGTACACCGTGGTCAGCGGCGCGATCAGCAGGCCGGAGATGGCGCCGATCAGCGCGGCCAGCGCAAAGCTCACGTCGCCGGCCATGGCCGTGGGAATGCCCATGAGACGTGCGCCCACGCGGTTGATGGCCGTGGCGCGCAGCGCCTTGCCGATCATGGAGCGCTCGAAGAACACGAACAGCAGGGCCACCAGCACCAGGGTCACGCCCACCACCACCAGGGACTGGCCCGAGATCGTGATGTCGCCCAGGCGCAGCTGCGCCTCGGAAAACGCGGGGGTGCGCGAGCCTTCGGCACCGAAGAACAGCAGCCCCAGGCCGACCAGCACGCCGTGCATGGCCACCGAGACGATGAGCAGCATCAGCACCGAGGCATGGGCCAGCGGCCGGTAGGCCAGGCGGTACAGCAGCGGCCCCATGGGCGTGATCAGCACCAGGGTGGCCAGCGCCTGCAGCATCAGCGAGGACGGGCGCAGCCCCCAGGCCAGGGCCACGGCAATGGCGGGCAGCGCCAGGCACCACAGGAAGGTGGCGGGCCAGCTCACCTGGCTGCCCGCGCGCCAGCGCAGCAGGTCCACCACCAGCACGGCGGCGGCCAGGGCCAGCAGCAGCCACAGCGTGGTGGGCACGCGGCCGGCCTGCATCATGGCCAGGGTGAGCGCGCCGAAGGCGACGAACTCGCCCTGCGGAATGAAGATGATGCGGGTGACCGAGAACACCAGCACCAGGGCCAGCGCCATCAGGCCGTAGACGGCGCCGTTGACGATGCCGTCCTGCCCCAGCAGCAGGGCGATTTGCAGATCCATGATCGACTTTCGAGCAGGCGCGGCCGAGCGCCGCAGCGGCTGTCTCTTATACACATCTGACGCTGCCGACGAAATGCGAACAGTGTAGATCTCGGTGGTCGGCGGGTCATTAGAAGGGGGGGGGGGGGGGGGGGGGGGGGGGGGGGGGGGGGGGGGGGGGGGGGGGGGGGGGGGGGGGGGGGGGGGGGGGGGGGGGGGGGGGGGGGGGGGGGGGGGGGGGGGGGGGGGGGGGGGGGGG
>NZ_JAELTK010000144.1:0-8889 GCF_016428765.1 Delftia sp. ASV31 | reverse complement strand
TCAACGTCAGCGTCTCGTGGGCTCGGAGATGTGTATAAGAGACAGATTTATGCCTGATGAAATTGAGTTTGATGAATATGGTGGATTGAAGTAATGATCTTGTTTGAAATTTTTTTCTTTGACGCACCTCCATTTTTGATTTGATATTGGATATTTTTGAATGATTCCAGATATCGATGGCTATAGAGTTGCTGCTGCTGAAAGTTGCAGGTAATATATTTTTTTATGCGTCAATTGGGTGTGACTGAAGAGGCTTTTTGGGAATATGAATTGACGGTGGATTGTTCTCGTTGATGACGAGATTTCGAAGAATCAGATTCTGATTCTTGGCAATTTATCTGATCGGCCTATTGTCAACACATGCTCGCTGAAATGAAATTGGATAATTCTGAATTTCGCGATTTTCTCTATAGGAATTTCCTGATTTTTTGAGCGAATTTATCGGGATTCCCTAGGAATAGTCCTATCTTGTCTTCAATCGCTTACGAATTGGTGATCCGAACTGTGCGTGCGCGGGTCCAGAAATGGCGGGGCAAAGCCTTGTGGGAAGGCTGTCGCCTATGGGTTGGGGGGATCTGCGATGCAGCTGATGCCGGCAGACAAGCCGACGATGCTCTTTGCGAGAAGAGCAAGGTCTCGGCTGTGCCGCCCTGCGGCACAAGGCCCGCAGTCAATCTTGCGGGTCTTGATGCACAGTGTTTGGGCAGTGACGGCAAATAGCTGCATGCCGATGGCTACCCGTACCAACGTATCTGCAGTCGGCGCGGGAGTCGGAAATGGAAGCCTGCCGGTGCAGGCAATCAACGTGGCCCTGCATTGGCAGCGGCCCATTTGGGCTGCTTTTCCGGTGCTTATGTCTGATCGGCCGATGCCAGGACCCTGATCTTCAAGCTGGGCTGCAGGATGGCCAGCGGACGGTCAGCCCGCAGGGTTTGCTGCGGCGGCTTGTGCTTGCCGGTGCCTGCGTCGTTCCCAACCGCCACGGGAGTTCTGCCCGCGTTGCTGGTGACTGGCGCCGTAGTGGGCAAGGCGCTGATCTTGACGCTCATGCGCAGGCCGTCCAGGTTGCGCTCCAGCTTCAGTGCCTGCTGGCTGTCGCTCGGCTGTGTGGCACGAGCGGGCAGCACTGCAGCCGCAGTGACTGCCGGGGCGCTGGCGACTGCCGTGGCCGGTGCCGTTGCTGCCGTACGTTCCTGGGTCATGCCGGCCAGAGCCACGGCCGACGCAGCGTTGGAGGCCGGGGCGCCGGCCACGGCTGTCTTGGCATTGGTGGTTGCGGCTGAGGTTGCCGCGGTCTTGCCCGGCTTGGCCGATGCCACGTCGGTGGCCGCAGGCAGCAGCTTGCTGCTGGCCACGCAGGGCAGTTCCAGGCTTTGCGGCGGCTGGTAGGTGGTGCTGCGCTTTCTTTCAGGAAGGGTATAGGAGAGGTTGCAGCCCACCATGCCGGTGTCGGTCTTCCATTGCACCTGCAGTTCGCCCTGGTCCGACAGCCCGCGCGCCAGAAGCTTGCCGGCCTGGCCGATCATGCCCAACTCCTTGCCGTCCATGTCCAGCACGCTGGCGCCAAAGGGCACAGGCATGTTGCCGGCCTGCCGCGCGCGGATCACGGCCGAGCGGCCATAGGCTGTCTTGAACACCAGCAGCGGCACTGCGCCGGCCAGCGGTGCGACGTGCTGGCTGGTTTCCTTGAGTTCCACGTCCGTCGACAGGCCCTTGGGATCGATGGAGACCTCGTTCATCGAGAACGGCGTCAGATACGGGACGACGGCATAGCCCCGGCTGTCCACCTTCACGCCGGGCGCGTTGTTGATGCGCGCGCCTTCCGCGTTCTTGGCCTCCACGATGGCAAAGGTGTCAGACACCGATTGCGACAGCGTCACGCCGCCCGGGTGGGCCACGATGGCGCCACGCGCGCCTACCGAGAACTGCTGGTAGCCGCTGCTGGCGCTGACGCTGCCGCTGAGTTCGGTCTGCGATGCGCGGTAGGTGGCGTTGGCGCTGGCACTGGTGCTGCTGCCATTCATGCCACCGGTGTTGTGGTTGGCGCTGAGGCCGTAGGAGATGGCGTTGTCGTCGCCCAGCAGCCCGGACAGGTTGGCCTGGGCCTGCACGCGGCCGCGCGAGTCGCGGTTGGTATTGGTGGAGAGCATCATGCCGCGCTCCATGCTGAGCGGAATCGACAGGCCCACGTGCAGGAACGTATTGGACTGTCCCCAGGCATCGCGCTGGCGCGCCGCAGAGAGGTTGTAGGAGATGTTGCGGAACGAGTTGCTGTAGCCAATGGCGTAGTCGACGTTGGAGCCCTGGCGGTTCCAGTACTTGGCAGTGGACGCCGTGAGGCTGAGACTGCCTCCCCCGGGGCCAAACTGCTGGCCCATGACCAGGGAGGCGCGGTTGCGAGGCCGGTACAGGTCCGTGGAGGGCCGTAGCAGATTGGCCTGATCCCGTGCGCGCATGGCGTCGTTGAGGCCGAAGAATCCGTTGGTGGAGTAGCGATAGGCGGCAATGGCCACGTGGGTGCCGGTCTGCGCAAAGGACTTGGCGTAGCTGGCACGCAAGCTCTGTCCGGAAAAGGAGCCGTCATTGGGAATGCTGGTGGAGGCGTGCGTAATGTCTGCACCAAAGGCACCCCAGGGCGTGGTGAGCGCCGCGCCAATCATGGGCGAGATATGGCCCTTGGCCACGGACACACCGCCGTAGCCGGTCAGCATGTTGGTGAAGCCGTGCTGCCAGGTCGCCTGCGAGAACAGCGGCGAGGTATTGGGCAGGTGGCGCACCACGCCCGCCGTGAGGCTGTAGCGGTCCTGACCCTCGCGCAGCGACAGCGGCACGGCCGCGTAGGGCACGGCAAAGCTGCGCACGGCGCCATTGGCCTCGGTGATGCTGACTTGCAGGTCGCCGCCGTAGCCGGTGGGGTAGAGGTCGTTGATGACGAAGGCGCCGGGCGCCACCGTGGTTTCGTAGAGCTTGATGCCGTTCTGCGTGATGGTGACTCGGGCATTGGTGTTGGCCACGCCGCGCACCACGGGCGCGTAGCCGCGCTGGGAGTCGGGCAGCATGCGGTCGTCACTGTTCAAGCGTATGCCGCGAAACGAGGTGGAGTCCATCAGGTCGCCACCCGTGTAGGTGTCGCCCAGTATGAGCTGGGAAGACCAGTCGGCAATGTCGCGCTGTGCGTAGGTGGAGATGTTCTGGTAGTTGCCCCGTCCAGTGTCCGCCCAGCTGAAGGAGCCGTTGTGCCGGAAATGCCAGCGGTCGATGTTGACGCCGCCGTTCAGGCCCAGGTAGCTCTGCGTGGTGTTTTCTGCGTTGCTGGAGCGCCCGTGGTAGGTGTTGAACTGGTAGCCGAGCAGGCCGACAGGCACGCCGGCGCTCCATTGGTCGGGGCTGACATAGCCGCGCACCGAGCGGCGCAGCGAGGCCTGGGGCACGCTCAGGTCCAGTCGCTGCTTGCCGAAATCGAAACTGGTGAAGGCGCCCGCGATGATCTGGTCCAGCCGGTTGCAGCCACCGTCGGCCGCCAGCTTCAAGGCGGCCTCGGGCGGCAGGCGCGAGAGGTCGATGCCCACCTTCTCCAGCAGTGCTTTGTCCAGGCAGGGCAGCGCGTCCTGCGAGCCGGCCTGGGCCTTGAACTGCACTTCGCTGCGGCCAACCCAGTTGCCGTTGATGTAGATGTCTGGGTTGTAGCTGCCTGCCATGACCACGTTGGCGCGCGAGTAGCGCGAAACGTCAATGGTCTGCTTGCCGGTGTTCAGAAAGCTGGGGTCGAAGTCGACGGCAGCCGGCGTGGGCTGCCACTGGCCGGTGGACGTGGAGGTTGTGACTTCCTTGACCTGCTGGCCCTGCTGGGCCTCGGACTGCCAGCACACCAGCACGGAGAGCAGCAGCGCATGGCCGGGCTTCAGTTGGAAATATCCGGCAGGGCCTTGGCCTGGCCCCGGCATTGTTCCCTTTCCTTGCCTTGCATGCCGGCTTTTGATTCCCTTTTCTGAATCTGGAAAGACTGGCCTGATCATTTGCTTATCTCCTAATGCTGTGCGCCCGATGCAAAGCGAACGGCCAAGGCCGATGTGCCAGTCCCGGTAAAGAGACCGATGCAGTTTCGCTGGGTATTAACGCTGGGTATCGGTGTACTGGCCGGGCTGAAAATGCAGTGGCATTAGATAATCAGGCCGGAGAGGACGGGGGATTCGCGTGGCTTTGCTCGAATTGCCCTGTTTATTGGGCGGAATTGCCAATTCTGGCTTCGTGGTTGAGACTGGCGCCCCAATCATTGATGCTGCTGAACATCACCGTGGCACCGATTGCGGCAGCCATATTGACACCCGCAGGTTCCTTGATTGGGAAGGCGGCCACCTGACCGGGAAGAACGGGCCCAACGCCTGCCTCGAAGGATTTGCCGTTGAGCTGCACTTCAACGCCAGCCACATTGACCACAAAGGCGCTGGGATTGCGTGCTTTCAATACGGGCTGGTTATTGGCGTCAACGCCTGCCGACCATTGAAGCTGGGCAGGAGCTTCCTGGGCATTGCCGGGCAGATTGCCGGGCCGGTACATGAGCTTGACGCGAGTGCGAAAGGCGAACTGGAGATTGTTGGAGTCGCCTTCCATTTCCGCCTTGGGCGGGACGTCCAGCACGTTGAGCCAGAACAGGGATTCCTTGTCGGCAGGCAGTGCTTCGCCCGAATAGATGATGCGCAACGTCTGGGTCTTGCCCGCCTCGATGCGCATGATGGTGGGCGTGATGACGAAGGGAACGTCGATGTTCTCAGGCGATTCCTGGTTGTTGCCCTTGTCCAGCCAAGCCTGCACCAGGGCAGGTTTGCTGCCTTCGTTGGTGAGCTGGATGGTGGCTTCCTTCTCGCCACTGGGGAAGATGATGCGCGTGCCCGTCAATGTCACGCTGGCCTGTGCCGCCGTTCCAAGAAGAAGGGACAACAGGATGGCAGCAAGCCCATATGAACGTTTGATCGTCAGCATCGGAGAACTCTCTGGGTTTTGAGCGAAAGAATGGGGCCAGGCCCATGTCGGGAAAGCAGAAGACACGGCATATCGACCACCGCAAGGCGGTCGATATGCCTGAAAGTCAGTGATTACTGATAGACCAGCGAGTAGGTCACCGAGGTGTCGGTACGGCCTGCGGTCACGGGGCCGGTGGCCACGTATTCGGAGGCGAAACGCATGATGGCCCGGCCATTGCCACCGACCTTGTTGTCGATGTCCACAAAGCGCGATTGGGCGGAGCCGATCTTCAGGCGCTCGTTGTTGCTGGGATCCACGATGGCGATCTGGACACCGGAGGCCACGGTGGGCGCACCAGTACCGCTGGCCGCTGCGGGCTTGAGCATGCCGGTGACCAGGTCCACGTTGGGGCCGGCTTCGAAGAACACGGCGACCTTGGAGACGGGCGCTGTGGAGGTGGCGGTGGCCAGCTCACAGCCGCTGAGTTCCAGCGAGAACGCCTGGCGGCCGACCGTGGCACCCACGGTGGCCAGCTGGTTGTTCGCCACGTTGGGCAGCTTCACGCCGTCCTTGGCGGCGCCGGCGACCGTGGTGTCCACCTTGCAGGTGGTGGTGACCACCTCGCCCGTGAAGTTGATGGTGCCGTCTGCTGCTTGAGCGGTGTTCATGGCCATCATGACCAGGCCGGCAACCGATGTCAGCAATGCGATCTTTTTCATGGGTATTCCCTCGAGTTGAAGAGATAAATAAAATTCCAGCAGCGATGAATGCGCTGATGGAATAAGAGAGTGTGTGAATGGTTGAGTGGTTAATAAATCATCAGTGTTCCATGTTCACCTCATCAATCCAATGGTTGGTAACTGTCAGCATGGTCAAGGATTTGCAGGGGGTGCGATCATGCTGGAATAGGTGGTGGCGCTGACATGGAGAAATTGTTCGGATGAGGGAGCGTTGGCGAGGGATGGGCGAGGTTTGTTTCTCTGGCATGTTTGAAGTTGAATTTTTCAAATACACCAGTGCCCAATGGCGCGGATGGGGTGCAGGAGAGAATCTGTCAAAGAAAAAGGCGAAACAAAAACCTGTTCTTTGGGTATGTGATGGATTCTAGGTGTGCACCGCTACTATATGAAATAGGGCGCATTCTGATAATTGATGCTTGATCTAGGAATAGTCCTAGATTTGCTCTGTCGAATGGGGAAAGAGGGTGCACAGTCCGCCTGCGCCGGGCGGTTGGGTATGCTGAGGGTGATGGTGTCTTCGGGGGGAGCGCGGGTCCCGCAGATCAGGAGGGGCCGATGTGGGGGCTCGAGGGCGAAGGCCTGCAAGGGCTGCACCGGCCCTCGGCCCTGTGGATCAGGGGCGCTGGGTCAGCAGGTACTGCGCCATTTCGGCAAAGCCGTCTCCACGCTCGGCCTGGGTGACGTGGCGAGGCAGGTGCTTGAGCTGGGGCACGAAGCGCGCGATGTTGGCCACGCCCAGGCTATGGGGCATGTGCTCGAACATGAGCTGGTCGTTGGTGGAGTCGCCGATGTAGATCCAGCGGTCCAGCGTGGCGTCGAGGTCGATGTCGAACAGCGTGCGCAGGATCCAGCGCGCGCCTTCGAGCTTGTTGTGTGCGCCAAACCAGCCATTGATGTGGATGGAGCTGACGGTGGCGTTCATGCCCGCCGCCTTCATGATGGCCACGCAGCGGTCGATGTCCTGCTGGGGCATCTGGGTGAATTCGCTGTGGTCCACGGCAATGTCGCATTCGCGGCCCGCCGAGTCGGTGGCGCGCAGCGCCCCGGGCACGGTGGCCTCGATCTCGGCCAGCACCTGCTGCATGCGCGCGTAGTTGGCGGTGCGCGTGGCCTCGTCCTGCTGGTAGAGCTTGTCCAGCCCGCCTTGCGCGTTGCGCCGCAGGGCCACGGCGCCGTTCTCGGCCACGATGGCATCCACGGGCCAAGCCTGGGCAAACGGCTCGCTCCAGCCCACGGGCCTGCCCGTGATCGGCACCACGCGCAGGCCGGACTGCTTGAGCCGGGCGATGGCATCGACGACATGGGCCGGCACCACGCCCTCGGTGGTCAGGGTGTCGTCGATGTCGGTGAGGATGCCGAGCGGCGATGCGGGAGGTGTCCAGAGGGACAGCGGCTGGAGGGTTGTAGGCACGGTCGTCAAAATGCAAAAAGCCGCCCGGGGCGGCTTGTAAAAGGGCAGCGTTTGCGCGCACGGACCGTGCGCGCAAGGGCTCCATCCTACTGCCTGGCGAATTCGACGATGGCCTTGTAGAACTTGTCGGAGCCGTCCTTGGGGTTGTCGGGGGACAGTTCACGCATCTGAATCCTCAAGTGACAGGCTGATCGGCTCGGTTGGAACACTGCTCACGTCGTAGTGCAAAAAGGCGATCAGGCACTGGATGCCGATGATGATGGGCAAGGCTGCCAGCATGACGGTTCCGCTCGTGGCTGGATGACTGGTGTTTCCAATCCAATGCCAGAGGCCGAAGATAGTGCCCACCAAGACCAGCAAGGTGCCGCTCAGGCTGTATACCGTGCCGATATTGAAGTCGCGCACCAGATAGTTGTAGACATAGCGCCGCCACAGCCGTGAAGCATGCTTGCGCAGGAATTCGGGCAGCACCTTGCCGATCCTGAGGTTGGACTCCTCATCGGCATAGACTGAATCCATGGGTACATCCTTGACGACGGCGCGGACAGTGTTCAGGCGAAACAGCATGTCGGTCTCGAAGAAATACCGGCGCTCCAGCTTGTCCAGCGGCAGCTCGGCCAGCACGCAGGTGCGCACGGCGGTGTAGCCGTTGGTGGGGTCCATCACGTTCCAGTAGCCGCAGCTGAGCTTGGTCATGAAGGACAGCACGGCATTGCCGAACAGGCGCAATGGCGGCATGTCCTGTACCGACTCGGGCCGGTAGAAGCGGTTGCCCTTGGTGTAGTCGGCCTGGCGGCGCAGCAGGGGGCGCACGAACAGGGGCAGCAGCGTGGGATCCATCTGGCCGTCGCCGTCGATCTTCACCACGATGTCCATGCCGTCGGCAATCGCCGCCTTGTAGGCCGTGACGATGGCTCCGCCCACACCCCGGTTCTCGGGATGGTAGAGCACGCGCACGCGCGGGTCCGTGTTGGTTTCTTCGATGAAGCGTCCACTGTCAGCGGGGCAGGCATCGTCCACGGCATAGATGGCCTCGACCTCTGGGCCAATGGCTTGGATGACACCCTGCACGTGTTGAGTGACCTTGTAGCAGGGGATGGCGACAGCGATGCGCATGGGGGCTCTTCAGAAAATCGTCTATGGTAAGTGTGCTTTGGCTTTTGCCGAAGCAGTAGGATAGTTTAGTTGTCTTGGGTTCCGGATGTTTATATAGAGCGGTTTGGCTCCAAGAGGAGACGTTGAATCCTGGGGTTTTCTCGCGGGATATTCATGGTTCTTGACTGCAAGAAAAATTTTACCAAAATACAGGCTTTCTGGGGTGATCTATATACGTTGGCATAACATGTTGCAAAATAGCAAGAATATTTTCTTCCAGTATTTCCGATCAGAAAATCAGAAGCCAATTTTCATAAATGAAGTTCAGGGGAAAAGATACTGGAAATATCTTTATTTTGTGAATTGCATTTCCTATGTGTTTTGAATTTTTTGAGTTTGAATGCCCGCTTGCAGAATTAAACTATTTTTTCAATAGAAGTGATCGGTTGCATAGATCTCGTGCCCTTTGCTCGAGTCACTAAGCGTGGGCTGATATCGTGATTCCCGCAAGAATAAGTGATCCCCCAATAATTGTGGAAATTCGAATGGGTTCATTTAAGAAAATCCAGCCCAAACAAGGGACAATCAAAAAAGCCAAGCCCATGAAAGGGTAAGCAAGATGCAAAGGCTGTCTCTTATACACATCTCCGAGCCCACGAGACGCTGACGTTGATCTCGTAT
>NZ_JAELTK010000143.1:0-8922 GCF_016428765.1 Delftia sp. ASV31 | reverse complement strand
CCCATGATGGGCTGCATCTGGTCCTGCCCCACCGACCAGATGCTGCGCTTTCCCGTGGCCACGCTGATCCGCTTTTGCCACAACCATGGACTGATCCAGGTCACGGACCGGCCGCAGTGGCACACGGTGCGCGGCGGCTCGCGCCAGTACGTGCGGCGCATGGTGGCCGCGCTGCTGAAGGACGGCCGCCACGAGGCGCGCCTGAATGCGCCCGTGCTGGGCCTGCGCCGCGCCGCGCACGGCGCGCTGCTGCAGACGGCGAACGGCACGGAGCCGTTCGACGCCGTGGTGCTGGCCTGCCACAGCGACCAGGCCCTGCGCCTGCTCGGCAGCGATGCCACGCCACAGGAGCGCAGCGTGCTGGGCGCCATCCGCTACCAGCCCAACCAGGCCGTTCTGCACACCGATGCCAGCGTGCTGCCGCGCAGGCAGGCGGCCTGGGCCGCCTGGAACTACGAACGCGCGGCCGACCCGGGGCGGGACCAGGCCGGCGTCTGCCTGCATTACCTGCTCAACCGCCTGCAGCCCCTGCCGTGGCAGCAGCCCGTGATGGTTTCGCTGAACCCGGTGCGCCCGATCGATGAAGGCCAGGTCCATGCGCGCATCGATTACAGCCACCCGGTGTTCGATCTGGCGGCCATCGAGGCCCAGGGCCGCGTGGCCGACGTGCAGGGCCAGCGCCGGACCTGGTTCTGCGGCGCATGGTGCGGCTACGGCTTTCACGAAGATGGCCTGCGCTCGGGACTGGACGCGGCCGATGGCCTGCTGCGCGCCCTGCCGGCCTTGCCCGTCCTGCCCGCCAGCGCGGCCTTCGAGGGGGTCGCATGACGGCCCGCCCCCTCATCGGCTTCGGCCATGTCTGGCACCGCCGCCTGCGGCCTGTCGAGCATGCCTTCCGCTATCCCGGCTATTTTCTGATGCTGCCGCTGCGCAGCCTGCGCACGCAGCCGGACGCCGCGCTGCGGCGCAACCGGCTGGGCTGGCTGAGCTTTCATGACAGCGACCACGGCGAGGGCGGCTGCGACGCACTGGCCTGGTTCGAGCAGCTGCTGCACAGCGAAGGCATAGCCGACGCCGATGGCGAGGTCTGGCTGCACACCTTCCCGCGCGTGCTGGGCTATGTGTTCAAGCCCGTGAGCTTTTGGTATGCGCACCGCGCCGACGGCTCGCTGGCCGCCGTGCTGGCCGAGGTCAACAACACCTTTGGCGAGCGCCATGCCTATCTGCTGGCGGGGCCGGACCTGGACTGGGGCCGCGAGCAGGTGGCGCGCAAGCAATTCCATGTCTCGCCGTTCTGCGAGGTGCGCGGCGAGTACCGCTTCCGCTTCGAGCGCGGCGAAGACCGCACCCTGGCGCGCGTGGACCTGCACGACGAGGACGGCCCGCTGCTGCAGACCAGCGTGGGCGGCGTGCTGCACCCGCTCGACGGCGCCACGGTGCGCCGCGCCTTCTTCGGCACGCCCCTGATGACGCTGGGCGTGGTCGCCCGCATCCACTGGCATGCGCTGCGCCTTTGGGCCAAGCGCGTGCCTTTCCATGGCAAACCCTCCGAGCCCAAGCGCTTCGTCACACGATGAACACTACCGCCGCCCCCCTGCTGAGCCCCTCCGCGGCAACGCCGCGCCGCACGCCTGCACGGGCGCGCCGGGTGCTGAACCTGCTCGAACGCCTGCCCCACGGGCAGCTGGACCTGGAGCAGCCCGATGGCCGCCTGCTGCACCTGCCCCGCCCGCCGTCGGGGGCTGCCGATGCGCATTGCGTGCTGCACGACTGGCAGGCGCTGGAGCGCACGCTCAAATCGGGCGACATCGGGCTGGCCGAAGGCTATATCGCCGGCGAATGGGACAGCCCCGACCTGGCCGCCCTGCTGCGGCTGTGCATGGTCAACCGCGACCATGTGCAAAGCCTGGTCTATGGCAGCTGGTGGGGCCGGCTGGGCTACCGCCTGCGCCATCTGCTGCAACGCAATACGCGGGCCGGCAGTGCCAGGAACATCCATGCCCATTACGACCTGGGCAATGATTTCTACCGCCTGTGGCTGGACCCGGGCATGAGCTACAGCGCGGCCTGGTTCCAGGGCCGCACGGGCCAAGCGCTGCGCAACGCGGACCTCCAGGAGGCCCAGCAGGCCAAGCTCAGGCGCACGCTGGACGAGGTGCGGCTGCAGCCCGGCCAGCGCCTGCTGGAAATCGGCTGCGGCTGGGGCGGCCTGGCCGAGGCGGCGGCGCAGGAGTTCGGAGCCCGGGTCACGGGCGTGACCCTGTCGCGCGAGCAACTGGTCTGGGGGCAGCAGCGCATGCAGCAGGCGGGCCTGGCCGACGCGGTGGAGCTGCGCTACCAGGACTACCGCGACCTGCCCGCGCGCCATGCGGGCGAGCCCTTCGATGCCATCGTCTCCATCGAGATGTTCGAGGCCGTGGGCCGCGAATACTGGCGCGGCTACTTCCAGACGCTGCGCGACTGCCTCAAGCCCGGGGGCCTGGCCTGCATACAGACCATCACGCTGCGCGAGGATCTGTTCGCGCGCTATCTGCGCTCCACCGACTTCATCCAGCAGTACATCTTCCCGGGCGGCCTGCTGCCCAGCATCCCCGCCTTCGAGCAGGAGGCGCACCGCGCCGGCCTGGTGGTGGAGCGCCGCATGGCCTTCGGCCGCGACTATGCGGAAACGCTCAGGCGCTGGCGCCAGTCCTTCGAGGAGCGCCTGGAGGCCGTGCGTGCCCAGGGCTTTGACGAACGCTTCGTGCGCATCTGGACCTTCTACCTGGCGTATTGCGAGGCGGCCTTCGACACCGGCAACACCGATGTCGTCCAGTTCACGCTGCGCAAGCCCCTGCCATGACGACCCCGCAACCCCACGCGTGCCGCGCGCCGCATGCACCCCGCCGAAAGGCCCTGGCCTGGGGCGCCGCCTGCGTCCTTGCCCCTTCATTGATCACCATGTCCAACGCCCTGCACGCCATCACCCCGACCGCCGAACTTCCGGCCGAATTGCGCAGCGCCCTGCCGTCCGCGCGCCTGATGGGCACGGCCGTGCTGCGCTTTTTCGGCCTGCGCGTCTATGAGGCGCGGCTGTGGGCTGCGCCCGGACTGCTGCCCGAGGACTACGCCCGCCACCCGTTTGCGCTGGAGCTGGTCTACGACCGCAAGCTCGAAGGCGCGGCCATCGCCGAGCGCTCCATCGCCGAAATGCGCAGGGTCGGCAGCTTCACCGAAGAGCAGGCCCGCCAATGGCTGGACCTGATGAAGCAGGCCTTTCCCGATGTGGTGGCCAAGGACCGGCTGCTGGGCCTGAACGACGGCCAGGGCGATGTGCGCTTTTTCCACAACGGCCGGCAGACGGCGCAGCTGCGCGATGCCGACTATGCGCGCCTGTTCTTCGGCATCTGGCTGTCGCCGCAGACCTCGGCGCCTGCCATGCGCACCTCGCTGCTGGGCCAGGGCTGAACGCCAGCGGACCATGCCATGACCTCCGTCCCAGTCCCCGCTCCCGCCCCCGTGCTGCCCTGGCGCACAGGGCTGGCCTATGGCGGGCTGGCCGCGCCGCTGGCCTTTGTGTCCCTGCCCCTGTATGTGAACCTGCCCTACCACTACGCCAGCGTGGCCGGCGCGCCGCTGGCCGGGCTGGGCGCGGTGCTGCTGGCCACGCGGGCGCTCGATGCCGTGGTCGATCCGGCCATTGGCCGCCAGGCCGACAGGCTGCTGCGCGGCGGTGTGCGGCCGGCCTGGCGGGCGGCTGCGCTGGGCAGCCTGCTGATGGTGCTGGGTTTCGGAGCGCTGTGGCATCCGCCGCGCGGCTCCGAGGCCGCCATGCTGGGCTGGCTGGCCGGCAGCCTGCTGGTGTGCACGCTGGCCTACAGCTTCGTCACCATCCTCCACCAGGCCTGGGGCACCCGCTGGGGCGGCCAGCCCGCCTGGCGTGCCCGTGTGACGGCCTGGCGCGAGGGCGCCACGCTGGCGGGCGTGCTGCTGGCCAGCGTGCTGCCGGCCGTGATGGGCCTTGACGCCACCAGCGCCGTGCTGGCGCTGGGCCTGGCGCTGGGGCTGATGGGGCTGTACCGGCTCCGGGCGCCCGTGGCTCCTGCGCCCCATGTGTCCCATGTGTCCCATGTGTCCTCTGCGCCCCGCATGCCGCAACCGGAGTCCCCGGCGTCGGCCGCCCTGGCCTCGTCCACTTCTCCGTGGGCGGATGCCGGGTTTCGCCGGCTGCTGGCCATCTTCATGCTCAATGGCGTGGCCGCGGCCGTTCCTGCGACCTTGCTGCCCTTTTTTGTGGCCGACAGGCTGCAGGCGCCTGCACTGCAGCCCCTGCTGCTGCTGTGCTTCTTTGGCGCGGCGGCGCTGGGCCTGCCGCTGTGGGTGAAGGCCGTCTCGCGCTGGGGCCTGGCGCCCAGCTGGCGGGCGGGCATGCTGGCCAGCGTGCTGGCCTTCGGCTTCACGCCCTGGCTGGGCACGGGCGACGCCATGGCCTTTGCCGTGATCTGCCTGGCCAGCGGGCTGGCCCTGGGCGCGGACCTGGCCTTGCCGGGCGCACTGCTCACGGGCGTGATCCACGAGTCGGGCCAGGGCGGCCGGGGCGAAGGCCGCTACCTGGGCTGGTGGACCTGCGCCACCAAGCTCAACCTGGCCCTGGCTGCGGGCCTGGCCCTGCCCCTGCTGTCCGCCGCGGGCTACCGCAGCGGCGGCACCGACCCGGCCGGGCTGCAGGCGCTGGCCTGGGCCTATGGCGGGCTGCCCTGCCTGCTCAAGCTGGCGGCGGCGCTGCTGCTTTGGCGCGCCGAGCGATTGCATTCTTCCTGGAGTCACACATGAGCCACATCACCCACTCCGCTTCGTTTTCGCCGCTGCGGCGCGTCTGCCTGGGGGCGGCATTGGCACTGTCCCTGGCGGGCTGTGCCGGGCCTTCGGTCCAGGACTACGCCAAGGAGCAGCCGACGCTGGACCTGCGCCAGTATTTCAACGGGCCGCTGACCGCGCACGGCATGTTCACGGACCGATCGGGCAAGGTGGTCAAGCGATTCACCGTGCGCATGACGGGCCGCTGGAATGGCGACGAGGGATCCCTGGAGGAGCACTTCGTCTACAGCGACGGCAGCACGCAGGAGCGGGTCTGGCATATCCGCCACCTGGGCGACGGCCGCTACAGCGGCCGGGCCGACGACGTGGTGGGCGAGGCCCAGGGCCAGGGCGCGGGCAATGCCTTCCGCTGGAGCTATGTGCTGGCCCTGCCCGTGAATGGGCGGGTCTGGAACGTCCACATGGATGACTGGATGTACCTCATGGACGGGCGCACCCTGCTCAACCGCACGGCCATGAGCAAGCTCGGCGTGCACCTGGGCGATGTGACGCTGTCCTTTGTCAAGGAGTGATGGGCCATGCCGCTGTTCTCGCGCGGGCTGAACCCGCTGCTGGCTGACTGGAAGGGACGCTCGGCATGGGTGGTGGGCGCCTCCTCGGGCATAGGGCGTGCCACGGCCGAGGCGCTGCACCGGCAGGGCGCCCGGGTGATCGTCTCCGCCCGGCACGGCGGCGCGCTGCAGGACTTCGTGCGCGGCCGCGAGGGCTGCCTGGCCCTGCCGCTGGACGTGACCGATGCCGCCGCCGTGGATGCGGCCGCCCAGGCCGTGCTGGCCCACGCGGGCGGGGCGCCCGACCTGATCCTCTACTGCGCGGGCCACTACCGGCCCCTGCGCGCCACCGAGTTCGACCTGGCCGAGATGCAGCACCACCTGGCCGTGAACTATGGCGGCGTGCTGCACCTGCTCGATGCCGCGCTGCCCATGCTGCTCAAGGCTGGCCGGGGCCATCTGGCCCTGGTCGGCTCGGTGGCCGGCTACCGGGGACTGCCCATGTCCCTGGCCTACGGCCCCACCAAGGCGGCGCTCAACAACCTTGCGGAAAACCTCTATCTGGACCTGCATGGCCTGGGCCTGGGCGTGTCCATCATCAATCCCGGCTTTGTCGATACGCCGCTGACGGCGCAAAACAGCTTCAGCATGCCGGCCCTGATCGGCGCCGAGGAGGCGGCCCGGCATATGCTGCAAGGCTGGGCGCAGGGGCGTTTCGAGATGAATTTCCCGCGCCGCTTCACGCGCTGGGTGCGCCTGCTGCGCTGCCTGCCAGACGCCTGGTATTTCTCTGCGGTCCGCCGCTTCACCGGAGCATGAAACCCATGAGCAGCGGCATATCCGATCCGCGACTGGCCCGCTTGGCCCAGGCCTACGAGGCCCTGCGCCGCGACAACCTGCCGGCGCTGCTGTCCCTGTATGCCGAGCAGGCCCTGTTCAAGGACCCGTTCAACGAGGTGCGCGGCCACGCTGCCATTCAGCGCGTGTTTGCCCACATGTTCGAGCAGCTCGACCGGCCCCGCTTCGCCGTCAGCCACGGCGCGGTGCAGGGCGACAGCGGCTTTTTGCTGTGGGAGCTGGGCTTTGTGCGGGCATCCGGCCAGCCCATGCACATCTGCGGCACCAGCTACCTGCAGTTCGATGGCGACGGGCTGGTGGCGACGCACCGGGATTTCTGGGACCCGGTGGAGGAAATCTTCGCCAAGGTCCCCGTGCTGGGCGCCGTGGCCAGGGCGCTGCAGCACAAGCTCAGGGCGCCGCAGTAAGCAGCCGGGCCAACTGCGCCAGGGCGCCGTCCAGCGTGTCGAAACGCGGCGCACCCAGGCAGATGCGCAGCCCGCTGGCCTGCTCCTGCGGGTCCACCATGAGCGAGCCCGGATCGGTCAGCTTCAAGCCCAGCGCCGCTGCGGCCGATACCAGGCGGCCGGCGGCTTCGCGCTCCATGGGCAGCCAGGCGTTGTAGGCCTCGGGGTGCAGCACCAGGCCGGAGCCACTCAGGTGCGGGGCGAGGTGTGATGCGGCCAGCCGGCAGCGCCGCTGTGCCTCATGGCGCAGGTCGGCCTGCAGGGAAGCGACCACGCCGTGCGACAGCCATTCATCGATCACGGCGCAGGAGAGGGCCGAAGGCGCCATGGACATCTCCTGCACAAGCTCCACAGCCGCGCCGCACAGCGAAGCGGGCAGCACCAGCATGCCCACCTGCAGCCCCGGGCCCAGGGACTTGGACAGCCCGTTCACATGCAGCGTGATCTCGGGCGCCAGCGTGGCCAGATGGGCCAAGGGTGCGTGATCGGGCAAGCAGGCGGCATACACGCCGTCCTCGATGATCCAGGCGCCTGCGCTGCGGCAGATGTCCACGATCGCCTGCCTGCGCTCCGCGCCCATGGTGGCCGTGGTCGGGTTGTGCAGCGTGGGGGTGAGGTAGACCACCTTGCCTTCGGCGGCGGGAATGCCCTCCAGCGCCTCGGCCAGCGCCTGCGGCAGCAGGCCCTGAGCGTCGATCGCCAGGCCCTGCAGGGCATACCCCTTGCGCCGGGCCAGGGCAATGGCGCCGGGGTAGGTGATGCGCTCGGTCAGCAGCCGGCCCCGGGGCTGGCAGACCAGATCGAAGGCCAGGGACAGCGCCTGGCGCGCGCTGCTGGTCAGCACCATGTGGTCGGGTTCCACGTTCAGGCCCAGCGTCTGCAGCCAGCGCGCGAGCACGCGGCGATGCTCCAGGTGGCCCTGGGGCGGGGCATAGAAGTTGAAATGATCGGTATCGATGCTGCGCGCAATCCCGGTCAGCGTACGAGCCAGGACGCGCGCACTGATGGCGGCCGGCGGCGCGTTGGAAGACAGGTCGATGTCCTCGCCAGCCTGCGCCTGCTGTGACGCCACGAAGGTGCCCCGGCCCCTGACGCTGCGTGTCAGCCCCCGGCGCTCCAGCAGCGCATAGGCCCTGGTCACCGAGCCCAGGCCGATCTGCAGCCTGTCGGCCAGGTCCCTGTGGGCGGGGAGGCGGTCGCCGCCGGCCAGCCGGCCTTCGACGATGTCGTCGGCCAGGGCGCGCGCCAGCCGCTCGGCGGCACTGGCTTCAATGCGCGCAAGACGGGGCGTCCAGGGGGAGGGCAGGAGCATGGTCGGGGCAAGGAAAAAATGAGTGTGCCGTGACACTATTTCATTTGTCGATAGTGTAACGTTCACTCCATGTTCAGCCACATCACCGTCGGCGCCCGTGATCTCGAGCGGGCCGGCCGCTTCTATGACGCGGTGCTTTTCCCGCTGGGACTGCAGCGCCGCGCCGTCCAGCCCGATGGCGGGCCGGCCGCGCTGTGCTGGGTGGCGCCGCCGGCGGCCTTGCCGCGCTTTTATGTCTACAGCCCCTTCAACGGCGAGCCGGCCACGGCGGGCAATGGCGCCATGGTGGCCTTTGTGGCCCCGTCGCCCGACGCGGTGGACGCGGCCCATGCCGCCGGCCTGGCCCGGGGCGGCAGCGACGAAGGCCCGCCCGGCCCGCGCCCGCACTACGGCGATGGCTACTACGGCGCCTACCTGCGCGATCCCGACGGCAACAAGGTCCATGTGGTGCATCGCGCCGATGTGCGGCCATAGCGCAGATCGGGCCCGTCGCCCGTCTCCCTTTCTTTTCCTTTCCATGCAACAAGGACCGTCTTCATGAGCATTGCCGTTCATATGGTCGACGTTTTCGCCAGCGGCCCGCTGTCCGGCAATCCGCTGGCCGTGATCACCGGTGGGCAGGCGCTGACCACCGCACAGATGCAGCAGCTGACACGCTGGTTCAACCTCTCCGAAACCGCGTTCCTGCTGCCGCCCACGCAGGCGCAGGCCGACTACCGCGTGAGGATTTTCACGCTGGACCGGGAGATGCCTTTTGCCGGCCATCCCACGCTGGGCAGCTGCCATGCCTGGCTGTCCCAGCACGGTGCGCCCAGGAACGCAGGCCACATCGTCCAGGAGTGCGGGGCGGGACTGGTGCAGATACGGCAGGAGCATGGGCGGCTGGCATTCGCCGCGCCGCCCATGCTGCGCTTTGGCGCGCCCACCGCCGATGAGCTGGATGCCGCGCTGCGCATGC
>NZ_JAELTK010000142.1:0-9135 GCF_016428765.1 Delftia sp. ASV31 | reverse complement strand
GCTCAAGGAAGGCGAGATCGTGTTCTTCTCATGGATCATCTATGCGTCGCGCGCGGAGCGCGATCGCATCAATGCCGCCGTCATGAAGGACCCGCGCATTGCCTCCATGGACCCGGCCACCATGCCCTTCGACGCCAAGCGCATGTTCTGGGGTGGCTTCGAGAGCGTGGTGGAACTGGGCACGGGCGAGGGTGCAAGTGCGGGCGCCAGCGGCGCGCCGGCCTAGATCTGGTCAGCCGGGGCGGCAGGCGTGGTGCCCTGGCCGCGCTGGCGCAGCGCTTCGTACAGGCACACGCCGCTGGCCACGGACACGTTGAGGCTGGAGACGGCGCCCATCATGGGGATGCCGATCAGCTCGTCGCAGGTTTTGCGCGTGAGCTGGCGCATGCCGTCGCCTTCGGCGCCCAGCACCAGGGCCGTGGGGCCCGTGAGGTCCACCTCGTACAGGGTCTTGGGCGCATCGTCGCTGGTGCCGATGATCCAGATGTCGCGCTCCTTGAGCTCATTGAGCGTGCGCGCCAGGTTGGTGACCATGAAATAGGGCACGGTCTCGGCCGCGCCGCTGGCCACCTTGGCTACGGTGGCGTTCACGCCTACCGCATGGTCCTTGGGCGCAATCACCGCATGGGCGCCGGCGCCATCGGCCACGCGCAGGCAGGCCCCCAGGTTGTGCGGATCGGTCACGCCGTCCAGCACCAGCAGCAGCGGCTTGCTGATGCCGTCTGCCTCCAGCTGCTCCAGCAATTCGTCCAGCGAATGGACCTGGGCCACCGCCTCCACGCGCGCGGCCACGCCCTGGTGGCCATGGCTGCCAGCCAGCTTGGCAAGGCGTTCGCCGTCGGCCTCGATCAGCCGGACGCCGGCCGACTTGGCGCGGTCGAGGAACTGGCGCATGCGCGCATCGCGGCGCGTGGCCTCGTAGTAGACCTCGATGATGGATTGGGGCGCGGTCTTCATGCGCACGCCGACGGCGTGGAAGCCGAAGAGAACTTTGGGGGACGACATGGGGCGCAATTATCCCGCCAATTGAGCGGTGCCCCGGGCCCCGCCTTGCGAAGTCCGTCTGCGCGCAACGGCTCCTGTGGTTTTTACGTAGCCGCTACACTGCGCGGCTTGGCCGCCTTCCAGCAGCCCCTGCACATTGCGGCATGCACCGTAGCCACGGGCATGCCGCTTTGCATTTTTCCATCGCTTGAGTTTTTTCCTTTTCTTTGCCAACCATCATGCTCAAAGCCCTCTTCGCCCGGCTTGCCCGCACCAGCCTGGTCGGCCAGATCGCCATCAGCCTGGTCGCTGGCGGCCTGCTGGCCTGGCTCTGGCCCGAGGCCGCCCAGTCCGTGTCCCTGCTGGGCACGCTGTTCATCTCCGCCCTCAAGGCCGTGGCGCCCGTGCTGGTGCTGCTGCTGGTGGTCTCGGCCACCAGCAACCACCGGCCTGGCCAGGCCACGCAGATCCGCCCCATCCTGTGGCTGTATGTGCTGGGCACCTTTGCGGCGGCCGTGGTCGCCGTGGCGGCCAGCATGGCCTTCCCTTCCACCATCCAGTTCAAGGATGCCGCCCCGGCCCAGGGCGCGCCCGGGCGCATTGGCGAAGTGCTGATGGCCCTGGTGCAAAGCGCCTTCGACAACCCCGTGCGTGCGCTGATGAATGCCAACTACATCGGCATCCTCGCCTGGGCACTGGCCATGGGCATGGCCCTGCGCCATGCCTCGGAGTCCACGCGCACCGTGATGCAGGACCTGGGCCAGGCCATCACCCGCGTGATCCAGGGCGTGATCCGGCTGGCGCCGCTGGGCATCTTCGGCCTGGTGGCCGGCACCTTTGCCCAGTCGGGCCTGGAAAAGCTGTTGGACTACGCGCACCTGCTGGCCGTGCTGCTGGGCTGCATGCTCTTCGTGGCCCTGGTGGTGAACCCGCTCATCGTCTGGACACAGACGCGCCGCAACCCCTATCCGCTGGTACTGACCTGCCTGCGCGAGAGCGCGGTGACGGCCTTCTTCACGCGCAGCTCGGCCGCCAACATCCCGGTGAACCTGGCGCTGGCCCAGCGCCTGGGCCTGGATGAGGACACCTACAGCGTCTCCATCCCGCTGGGCGCGACCATCAACATGGCCGGCGCCGCCGTCACCATCAGCGTGCTCTCGCTGGCTGCGGCCCATACGCTGGGCATCGAGGTCGATCTGCTGACCGCCATCTTGCTGTGCGTGGTGTCCGCGGTCTGCGCCTGCGGCGCCTCGGGCGTGGCCGGCGGCTCGCTGCTGCTGATTCCGCTGGCCTGCAGCCTGTTCGGCATCTCCAACGATCTGGCCATGCAGGTGGTTGGCGTGGGCTTTGTGATCGGCGTGATCCAGGACTCGGCCGAAACCGCGCTGAACTCCTCGACCGACGTGATCTTCACGGCAGCTGCCTGCGAGGCAGCCGGCCGCCGTGAGGCGGTGGCGGCCTGAGAGCAACCCCTTGCTGGCGTCCGATCAGGCCGCCAGCGCCTGCCCCTCTTCGATGCTGGCAACGCGGCCGGCCTCGATGGTCACGCGGCGCTCGCAGCGCGCGGCGATGGCTCGGTCATGGGTGACCATGACCAGCGTCGTGCCGCGCTCGCGGTTGAGCGCGAACATCAGCTCCATGATGGTTTCGCCGGTCGCAAAGTCCAGGCTGCCCGTGGGCTCGTCGGCCAGCAGCACGGCGGGCTCGACCACGAAAGCGCGGGCCAGCGCCACACGCTGCTGCTCGCCGCCGGACAGCAGCTTGGGATAGTGGCCCAGGCGCTGTCCCAGGCCCACGCGCTCCAGCATCTCGGTGGCGCGGCGGCGGGCCTCGCGGCTGCCCGCCAGCTCCAGCGGCAGCATCACGTTCTCCAGCGCCGTCAGATTGCCCAGCAGCTGGAAACTCTGGAACACAAAGCCGAGCTTTTGCGCGCGCACGGCGGCGCGTGCATCCTCATCCAGCGCGAACATGTCCTGGCCCTGCAGCCGCACCGTGCCGCGCGTGGGCGTATCCAGGCCGGCAAGAATGGACAGCAGCGTGCTTTTGCCCGAGCCCGAGGCACCGACGATGGCCACGGTTTCCCTTGCGGAAAAACGCAGATCGATATCCCGCAGAATATCCAGTGTTCCGGTCGAATCGCTGACCGACTTGAAGACATGCTCGACTTCGATCAGGGGCTGGGCAGTGCTTTGTGACATGGAGGATGGGAAGACGATGCAAGACAAGCTGCGCGCAATGCGCCGACGCCGCCACTTTATATCGGCCGGCTTGGCCTTCGGCCTGCTGGGTACTTGGACGGCCACGTCCACGTGGGCAGCCGAGCCGGGCCCGCTGCTTGTGCTGGGCGACTCGCTCAGTGCCGAATACGGACTGGCCCGTGGCACGGGCTGGGTGGCACTGCTGCAAAAGCGCCTGCAGGAGAGCCCAAAGAATATGCCGCTGGTCAACGCCAGCGTGAGCGGCGAGACCACCTCGGGCGGCCGCTCTCGCCTGCCTGCCTTGCTCAAGCAGCACAAGCCATCGGTGGTGGTGATCGAATTGGGTGGCAACGATGCGCTGCGGGGTCTGCCGCTGCAAAGCACGCAGGGCAATCTGGACGCCATGGTGCGCGCGGCCCGGGATGCCGGAGCCAAGGTGCTGCTGGTGGGCATGCAGGTGCCGCCCAACTATGGCAGCGGCTATACGCGCCAGTTCGAGCAGTTGTTTGCCAAGGTGGCGCAGGAGCAGAAGGTGCCGCTGGTGCCCTTCCTGCTGGCCGGCATCGGTGATGCGGCCGATTCGGCCCAGTGGTTCCAGGCCGACCGCATCCACCCCACGGCCAAGGCCCAGCCGCGCATGCTGGACAACGTCTGGCCCCAGCTCAGCAAGCTGCTGCCCTGAGCTCAGGGCAGGCAGGGTGTCAGCTGCCGCGGCCTTCCTCGCCGGGACGGGCTGCTGCAGGAGATGCCTGCGCATTACCTTCTGAGCCGTCGCCCTCATGCTCGTCGGGTCTTTTTTCGGCCTTGGCTTTCTCCTTCTCTAGCTTCTTCTGCTTCTTGGCCAGTTCGCGCTGGCGTTTTTCATAGGCGTAATTGGGTGTCGCCACAGGTGGACTCCTCTGTTGTTGCAAGCCCCACTGTAGCCGCAAGACGGGGCATGCCAGGAAAACCTCAGGATATGGTGGGCGCAGGCACGGCGGAATCGCCCACGCTGCAACGGTATGCATGCCAACTGGCACAACCCAGCAAAGGCCCCACCAGCAGCAGGCCCGCGCCATACCACCACAGGGCAACCGCTACCAGCACGGTGATGATCGCGGCCCACAGCAGCATGACGGCCAGGTTCAGGCCGACCACGCGCATGCTGGTGATGCAGGCCGTGAGCGCATCGCTGCCCCTGTCCAGCATGGCCGGCAGCGCCACCACCATGCTGGCGAATACCAGGGCCGCGAATGCGCCGCCGACCAGCAGGTAAATGGCCAGGAATTCCCAGTTCTCGGGCCGCGCCACGGCCTGCAGCATGCCGGCCGTGGTGGGCATGCCGGTATCGAAGAACACGGCGAAGACCACCATGGAGGCGCGCGCCCAGAGCATCTCCAGCACCAGCAGCACCATGACCAGCATGCCCATGCTGCCCATCTGCGTGTCCCAGCAGGTCAGCGAGCTGCTCAGTTGGGGCGGCAAGCCCCGCTCCAGCCTGCGGCTGGTGTCGTACAGGCCCATGGCCAGGAAGGGGCCGATGAGCAGGCAGCCGCTGGCCATGGCCATGCTGTATTCCGGGCTGGCGCGGAACACCCAGCCGATCAGCAGGGCCATGGCCCAGAAGCACAGGCCGTAGAACAGCGCCACGCCGGGCGCACGCCGCAGATCGCGCCAGCCCAGGGCCAGCCAGCGCCAGGGATCGGCCATGCGCAGCAGTTGCACCTGCAGCATGCCCGCCGGGTTGTCGGAAGCTTTCTCGGGAGCGGGGGATGCCTGCATGCCTGGACCTCCTGGATCAGCGAGCCCAAAGTTATCGCAGCCATGGCACTGCTGCCATGGCGGAAACTACCGAGGCCCGCCCAGACGCCCAGGTCCGTGCCCAAGTCTGCACTCAGGCCTGGACCAGCTTGCCCGGCTGACCGGGCAGCACCTTCCAGGCCGCATCGCGCACAGCCTGGTATTGGCGGCTGAACACGGTGTCCACGTAGATCCACTCGGCCTGGCAGGCCTGCGGCGTGGCCGTGACGATCATGTAGCCACGGCGCGAGGTATCGCAGTACTTGAGCGTGGAGATGAACTGCAGCAGCGCGCCACGCAGCTGGGCCGGATCCTGGCCCGACAGGTATTCCTCGAAACCCGGCGAGCTGACGGACGAGGTGGCGAACTCCACGCCCACGGCCTGCCCGCTGCGGTCACGCAGTTCGCTGGCCCAGGCGTTGTGGGTGTCGCCCGCCAGCACGACCAGGTTCTTGCCCAGGCTGCGCGCCGTGGCCAGCACGGTCTCGCGTGCCACGGCGTAGCCGTCCCAGGCATCGAGGTTGTAGGGAATGCTGGGCTGGGCCAGGATGGCCTTTTCCGCCGCCGTCAGGCTGGCCGGGTTCGCCTGCGCCTTGGCCAGCAGCGCCGCGTAGGCTGGCAGCGAGACACCGCTGCCGGGGCTCAGGATGTCCATCAGCAAGGGCGCCGGCAGCTCCATGCGCCCCATCAGGACCTGCTGGCCCAGCACCTGCCAGGTAGCCTGCGAGGCCGCCAGCTGCTGGCCCAGCCACTGGGTCTGGGTGGCGCCCATGAGCTGGCGCGCAGGATTGGCCATGTCGGAGGTGAAGCGTGCCGCGTCCAGGCCCTGGGCGGTGAAGTAGTCGGCGTAGTCCAGTTGTTTGTCGCGGCCGATGACGCGCGTGTCCAGCATGTGCAGCGCCAGCAGGTCGCCGAAGGCGAAGCTGCGGCAGATGATCTCGGGCTGCGCGTTGCGCGTGGGCATCCACTCGTGATAGGCCTTGAGCGCGGCCACCTTGCGCAGTTCGAAATCGCCCTCGGTGGCCGGCTGGTGGTTTTCGGCGCCGTGCATCCAGGTGTCGTTGGAGACTTCGTGATCGTCCCAGACGGCGATCATGGGAGCCGCCGCATGCAGGGCCTGCAGGTCGGCATCGCTCTTGTACTGGGCATGGCGCTGGCGGTAGTCGGCCAGGCTGACGATTTCGTTGGCCGGCAGGCTCTGGCGCTGCATGGCTTCGGCCTTGCCATTGGCATAGCCTCCGCGTGCGTATTCATAGATGTAGTCGCCCAGGTGCACGGTGGCATCCAGGTCGCCCTGGCGCGCGGCATGCGCGTAGACGTTGAAGTAGCCCGCCGGGTAGTTGGCGCAGGAGAACACGGCCAGCTTGACCTGCTGCACGGCGCCCACGGGCAGGGTGCGCGTGCGGCCCGTGGCGCTGGTCATGCCCTGGCAGCGAAATCGGTAGTGGTAGCGCGTGGCGGGCTTGAGGCCCGTGGCGTCGGCCTTGAAGGTGAAGTCCTGGGTGGCGCGCGCCATGGCCTTGCCCGACACCACGATGGTCTTGAAGTCGGCGTCCGAGGCCAGCTCCCACTCCACCTCGATGTCGCTGGAATGGCCCTGGGGCGGCGTCACGCGGGTCCAGAGGATGACACGGTCGCTCAACGGGTCGCCGCTGGCCACGCCGTGGCGGAACTCGACGGGAATGCTGCTGTCGCCATCGGAGCCGCCGCAGCCGGCCAGTGGCAGCGCCAGGGCCGATGCGCCCATGCCGCGCACGAAATGGCGGCGGCTGGCCACGATGCCGGGCCCATTGGACGCGGTCTTCGCGTGCTGCAGGATATTGGTGATGCTCTCTTTGTGCTTCATGCTGGACCAGGGCCTGGAGGCCCCCGTGGGATGGTATGAAGCCAACGAGCATCGGTGTTGCCGGTGACAGGCGCATGTCACCGGCGCCTGGCGCTCAACTATGCGAACGCGGCGGCCAGGGCCTGCTCCAGGTCGGCACGCAGGTCCTGCACGGCCTCCAGGCCGATGGCAAAGCGCACCACGGTGCCGCTGCGCAGCTGGGGCGTGGGGCAGCTGCGCATGGACGGCAGCTCATAGGGCACTACCAGGCTGATGGGGCCGCCCCAGCTGTAGCCGATCTTGAACAGGCGCAGGCTGTCGCAGAAGCGGTCCACGGCCTGCTGGCCATGGCGCGGGTCGATGACCACGCTGAACAGGCCGGCCGCCACGCCCTCGCCGCCGCCGGCGGCTCCGCACAGGGCCTTCCAGTTCTCGTGGCCCGGAGCGCCCTCGAGCGCGGGATGCAGCACCTGAACCACGGCCGGCTGCTGTTGCAGCCAGCGCGCCAGCTCGCGCGCGGCGCGGTCCTGTGCGTGGTAGCGCAGCGCAATGCTGGGCAGCGAGCGCAGCACGGCCTCGGTGTCGTTGCCGCCCACGCCCAGGCCCAGCCGCATATGGGCCAGCTTGATGCGCATGTGCAGCGCCTGGTCGCGCGTGATGATGCTGCCCATGAGCACATCGCCGCCGCCGCTGGGGTACTTGGTGAGCGCATGGACCGTGGCGTCCACGCCCAGGCTGTGCGAGCCGTCGCCCAGCAGGTCGAAGGGATTGAAGGCCAGGCCCGCACCCCAGGTGTTGTCCAGCACGGTGGTGATGCCACGCGCGCGGCACAGGCGCACCATGGCGATGAGGTCAGGGAACTCCATGGTCACCGAGCCCGGCGCCTCCAGCCAGACCAAACGCGTCTTGGGCGTGATTTTGGATTCGAGGTCGGCAACATCCATGGCGTCGTAGCACTGGTGGCGCACGCCAAAATGGGCCAGCTCGCCCTCGCTCAGGGTCTTGTTGGGACCGTAGGCGTTGTCGGGCAGCAGCATCTCGTCGCCGGTGCGCAGCAGGGCCAGGGAGGTGGTGGCGATGGCCGCCAGGCCGCTGGGCACCAGCAGGCATTGCAGGCCGCCTTCCAGCGCGCTCAGGCGCTCTTCCAGCAAGAAGGTGGTGGGCGTGCCGTGCAGGCCGTAGGTGTAGCTGCTCTTGTCCAGCCACTGGCGGCGGCGCATGGCCGCCACGTTCTCGAAGATCACCGTCGAGGCCTTGTGCACCGGCGGCTGCGGCGCGACAAAGCCTTCGGGCGGCTGGTAGGGATGGTGGATGAGATGGGTGCTGATCTGCAGGTCGGGTGTGCTCATGCAGCGCATCTTATGCGCTGGGCAACGGCGTTCAGGCATAAAAAAACCAGGCGGACAAAGCGCCTGGTTTTCATTGGGGGAGCAAAGCCGGTGGCTGCGATCAGCTGGCCTTGATCTCCAGCATGTTGCTGACGTTGTTCACGCCCTTGACGGCCTTGGCAATGTCGCCGGCGCGCATCTTGAGCGCATCGCTGGGCACCGAGCCGGTCAGCGTGACGGCGCCGGCCTTGGTGTCCACGTCGATCTTGAGGGCGGAGATATCGGGTTCCTTGATCAGGTCGGCCTTGATCTGGGCGGTGATGCCTGCATCGTCGAGCGCGGCGCCTGCCTGGCTCATGGCGTTGGTGGTGGCCGTTTCGGCCTTCATCGCGCCTTCCTCGATCTTGGTGCCGGCGCTGCTCATGGCGTTGTCGATCTTCTGGCCGGCGCTTTGCGCAGCCTGCTGGGACTGCTGGACGGCGGAGTCGAGCTTCTGGCCTGCAGTGTCTTCGGTCTTGCCGCATGCGGCGAGGCCGAAGGCCAGGGCGGACACGGCGAGGATGTGGCAGCAGCGTTGGGTGATGAAAGTCATGCGGTTACTCCTTGAATAGTTGTGAGGCGGTCAACACAGGCCTCGACTTTATTTATGGCCCTGGGACAAACCCATACGACGCCGACGCAAGCGCCTGTAGGACAAGCCCGAACATCCCGGCACCATCCAGTTAGCATGACAATAGCGGCCATGCATTCCCTGGCGCGCTGGTTTCCCTTCCTGGCATGGCCCAAACCCTCGGCAGCCGTGCTGCGCGGGGAGTTCTGGGCAGGTCTCACCGTTGGTCTGATGCTTCTGCCCCAGGGCGTGGCCTATGCAGCGCTTGCCGGCATGCCGCTGATCACCGGCATTTACGCCTCCATCGTCCCTGCCCTGGTGGCCGTGATGTTCAGCGGCTCGCCGCGCCTGGGTGTGGGGCCCACGGCCTTGAGTGCACTGCTGATCGGCGCCTCCCTCACGGGCCTGGCC
>NZ_JAELTK010000141.1:0-9368 GCF_016428765.1 Delftia sp. ASV31 | reverse complement strand
CCCCCCCCCCCCCCCCCCCCCCCCCCCCCCCCCCCCCCCCCCCCCCCCCCCCCCCCCCCCCCCCCCCCCCCCCCCCCCCCCCCCCCCCCCCCCCCCCCCCCCCCCCCCCCCCCCTCTCCACGACCCGGCGACCACCGAGATCTACACTGTTCGCATTTCGTCGGCAGCGTCAGATGTGTATAAGAGACAGGGATATACCTACCCTGACTGGGTCTATAGTCTCTATTAAAGTTATAGTGAGTTTCTGTCTCTCGATCATAATACTGCCCAGGGAGCCGCAAGTTCATAGTTATGCTGCTCTCTGGAAGAATCCCGGCTGCTCCAAACGATTCTGTCACAGCCCTCCACGTTGTTTTACCCCTACTATTCGTGACCATTAATGGCATACCTATATAGTCAGTATGTATATACTGGTAGCTGGCATCCAATCCGACTAAACTTCCATTAACAGCATCTACCTGCCATATGGGGTCTGTACTCCACAAACCCTGCTGCAAGGCAAGTGGATTGAATCCATATCCTTTTATTAGCCCTCCTTGATCATTAATCTCTCCTATTAAACCATCATCACCATAGATGAAATAAGTAATTTCCGTAGTTAATCCATCCTTGATTCTCTTAGCAATTCGTCTCCCCAAGTGATCGTATCTATAGTCAGCCTCCAGATCGGTGCCAGACTGCTTGAGCATATGGCTGTACTTGATCAACCTCTCAGCTGCACTGTAACTATAGTTTTTTATGCTTTTAGCATTGGCCTCTTGTTTCGTATGCCCTTGCTCTGTATGGCTGACCTGAGTTTCAATTGGGACAACCTGACTGAATGGCGTAGTTCTAGGGTATAAAGTCAATTGGTTGTCTTCGTTATAGGCCCACATCCCAGGTTGGTGTGCACTGCTGATGCGATTTCCGACAGCATCGTAACCGTACTGCTCTTGGGGTAAGCCCAGGTCCCTGAGCGGCTGGTCTGGCGAAGCCTTGATCAGGCGGTCTAGGTTGTCGTAGTCGTATTCGGTTGTACCCAGGTCGCTGTCGATCTGAGTAATGTTGCCGGCCTTGTCGTATTGGTAGTGGCGGCTGGCGAGTATCTGGGCGGCAGCGTTCTTGACTTCGATGGACAGCGGCCTTTGCAGCGCATCCAGGCTGATGGTTTTGGTGGCACCCGGCGTCTCGATGCGCGTGGCTGTGAGCCATTGGTAGTTTCCGTAGCGGATCTGGCTCTGGTCTGGCAGGGTGACCAGGCTCAGGCGGCCCTTGTCGTAGCTGTATTGGCCTGCACTGCCATCGGGGTAGGTGTGTCCGGCCAGTTGGCCGTCGGCGTTGTAGCTCTGGCCTACCGTGAAGCTGAAGCTGCCAGTGTTGTCGACCTTGCCGTAAGTGACCTTGTTTTTCGTCGTTCGGCCCTGCGCGTCCTTGTCGTAGGTGGCGCTGCTGATCAGGTTGTGCTGGCCGTCCTTTTGCTCGTAGGCCGTGAGCAGGCCGTCTGCGTCGTACTGGTAGCTGATGCGTTGGTCGGTTTCCGTGCCTTGGAGCTTGTGCTCTTCCTGCACCATGCGGCCGGCCTTGTCATAGGCGTAGCTGCGGGTGTTGCCTCCAGCGTCCGTGCGTTGTGTCAGTTGGCCTGCGGCATCGTAGGCATACAGAATGGCGCCGCCCATGGGGCGGGTTTCCTTGATCAGGCGCCCGGCCTTGTCGTATTCGAATTTGTGAGTGTTGCCCTTGGCATCGGTCAGGCTGGTGAGCTGGTCGTGGGCGTTCCAGGTCTGCTGCGTGGCCTGGGCCAGGGGGTCGATGGTTTTGACGAGGCGGCCCAGGCCGTCGTATTCGTAGATGGTGGTGCGGCCTGCGGGGTCGACGGTGGCGACACGCTGGCCCAGGCTGTCGTATTGCTGGTGCTGGGTGCGGGTCTGCTCTGGCGTCGAGGGATTGGCCAGGTGTTGGGTGACAGCGGTCTGTCTGCCACTCTGGTCGTACTGGTAGGTTTCCCTGTACGTGGGGTATTGGGTCGCGATGAGCAAGCTAGCCATGGCGCTGGCGTCTTCCCCATATTCGTAGGTGATGGTGTTGCCTGCCGCATCGATGCTGCTGGCCGTGCGACCACGGTTGTCGTAGGTGGTCTGCGTGACAAGGCCGCTGGGGCTGATGGTGCTCAGTGGCAGGCCCGTGTTGTCGTAGGTGATGCGCGTGCCTGCGCCTTGGGTCTGGCCCGGGGCAATGGTTTCTATGACTCGACCTTGCGGGTCGTAGCGGGTTTGCTTTGTTCGGCCTGCTGCGCTGGTGCTCTTCGTCCTTCGCCCTCTGCCGTCGTATTCGTGGCTTGTGGTCTGGTTCAGGGCATTGGTGGCCTGGGTCAGCCGGCCTGCGGCATCAAATCCCAGCATGGTGGTGTTACCCAGGACGTCGGTCTGCGTGGCGGGTAGACCTGCTGCGTTGTAGCTGGCTTTGCTACTGTGGCCCAACGGGTCCGTGGCTTCGATCAGGCTGCCGTTGTTGTCATAGCGGTAGGTGGTCGTTCTGCTGTCCTCACCTTTGCCGTCGCCTGCGCCAGTGCTGCGGCTCGTCAGTTGCCCATAGCTGTCGTACTGGTAGCGCGTGGTGCGCTGTTCAGGCCGGCCCAGGGCTTCGGTCCAGATGGTGACGCGGCCTTTGTCGTCATGACTCCAGGTGCTGGTGATGCCGCCCTGGTTGATGTGCTTTGTCCTGAGGCCTCGTACAGGCTCGTATTCGTATTGGTCCCGGCTGCCATCCGGGTAAATGATCTGCAGCGGCTGGTAGTTGTAGTCGTAGCTGGTGGTGGTGGTCAGGCCCCGCGCATTGATGGCGCGGGTCTGGTAGTTGCCGTCCCAGAGGGTTTTTGCTGCAGGTTTGCCGTTGAAGGTTCTTTCGAGCTCGTTGCCTTCACGGTCGTAGAGGTAGACGGTGGTGTTGCCTCGGCAGTCCAGATAGGTGACGAGGAATTGGCGTTTTTCTCGCAGGTACTGGTTCTTGCCGGTGGAGGCGCAGCCCTGTCCATCGAATTTGCCGACCCGGCCACCGCCCCAGAGGTTGGCGAGTTTGCTGGTGGTGCCACTGGTGCCCGTGGGGTCCAGGACCTTGCCGGCGGCGCCCAGGGTGAGCAGCGGTGCGGGGGCAGGGATGCTTTGGCTGTACTGGACCGTGACCTGGGCGCCCAGCGGGTCGGTGCGGCTGGTGAGCTGGCCGTTGCCGTCGTAGGTGTAGCTCCAGCGCTGGCCCATGACGTCGGTGGCCTGGGTGAGCAACTGCCCATTCCATTGGTAGCTGACGCTGCGCCCGGCCCGGTCTTCGATGCGGGTGATGAGGCCATTGGTCAGGGTGGCCGTGTAGACGGTACCGCCATGGTGGTCCAGAATGCGGGCCCGCGTGGCGCTGTCGTAGGCAAAGCGCACATTGATGCCGTTGGTGTTGGCGTAGCCCAGGATGCGGCCCTGTGGGTCGTAGTCGATGCTGTTGCCCAGGCGGTCGTACCAGCGCCACTGTGCTTGCGGGTTCTGGGCACTGCCGCCTTCGGCAAGCCGCTTGATGAAGACGGGCGCGTTGTTCTTGCCCTTGGCGATGTAGAGGTCGGCCTGGCCGCTGCGCTCGTACAGGACGCCTGCGCGTTCGATGAGCCGGGCGTCACGACCCAGCGGGTCGAGTTCGAAGTTCAGCGGCGCCCAGGCCGGATTGAGCCACCAGCGACCCTGGCTCCAGCTGCGCGCGATGTCCAGCGGGCCACCCAGGACCTGCACGCGCAGGTCGATGTGGGTTTCGGTGTATTCGCCGTTGATCCAGCGCACCTGGGGTTCGCTGGACTGGGTGGTGAGGGAGTAGCCGGGGTCGCCGGGGCGGGTGAAGGCGCTGGGGCTGGTGTAGTCCTGCGCGTTGACCATCGAGGGCAGCAGGCTTGCTGCTGCAAGGACTGCGCACAGCCAACCGTGCACAGCATGTTTTCTGTTTCTCATTTCTTCCCCTCTCGTCTCGCAAATCGTTTGCCTTGTTGAATGCATCTCTTGAGCTGATGACCGGGCGATGCCCGGTCGTGGCTGATGTGTGGTGAATGCTTTTTGCATTAGCGGAAGTCGCCTCCGGCCCCTGCGCCTCCACCTCCTGAACCGCCCCCGCCCGAGCCTCCCCCACCAGGGCCTGCGCCACCGCCTGCGCAGCATTGGCCACGGCAGGTGGGTGTGCATTCAGGGGCCAAGGGCAGTGGCGTTGCCGGGTAGCCACCATCAGGGCCACCCCAGCCTGCTGGATAACCAGTGCTGCAGTAGCGCTTGCCATTGATCACCTCACACTTGGCTTCGGGCCTCGGCAAAGACGGTGCACTGCTGCCTCCGCTTCCACCACATGCGCCACCGACAAGCCGGCCGAAAGTGGAAGAGACGGTGCGCATTTCCTCCTCTCCATTGGCACAGACCCAGCCACATTCCGCCGTGGCCCACTGCGCATAGGAAGAGCAGCTGCCCGCATTGCGCGCATTCACCACGATGCTCTGCACAGCCCCCATCTCCGCCGACCGTGCCTGCCTGAAGCCCATGCTGCGCGGGTGCAGCTTGACGGCCGTGATGCGGTAGGGAATGACCACGCGCTGCTTGGCGGCCAGGGTCTTGGGGATGTCCGCCAGGAATTCGTAGCGGTAGTACTCGTCGGACTGCGGCGGTGTGAAGACGACCTTGTCGGCCTGGATCAGGCCGTAGTTGGTCAGCGTCAGCTCGCCCGTGAATTCCTCGCCCACCTGCAGCTCGGGCAGGCTGATGGACAGGGGCTCCAGCAGCACCACGGGGGCCGGTACCTGGGTCTGGAAGGTGGCTTCCAGGGTGATCTGGTACTCGTCCTTGATGGTGGTTTCCGTCACGCTGAAGTCGATGCTGATGGTCTGGTACTGCAGGTGCACGCGCTCCGAGGTGGTGACGCCCGGGCGCACGAAGATGCGGCCCGACCTGTCGGCATGGCGCGGTCCGCTGGCGCGGTAGGTGTAGGTGCCAGGCGGCAGGTCGGTGAGCACGGCCTTGCCTTGCGCGTCCGTGGTGAGGGTGCGCATATAGGTGAGCACGGCATCGTTTTGCAGGCGGATGCGCACGTTGGCCACGCCCGGTATGGGCTTGCCGCCCGCGTCCAGCGTTTCCGTGAACAGGTCGGTGGCATGGAAGCTCAGCCCGCCCTGCCCGCTTTGCGTGACGGCCACCGAGACGGGTATGGTGCCCGTGCCCTGGTTGCTGGCCGTGATCTGCAGTCGGTAGTTGTAGATGCCGTCGGCCACGTCCTTGCCAGGGCTTGCCGTGACCTGGATGGGCACCTGGGCGCCCACGTCCACGGCGCCGATGTGGCTGGCGCTGGACAGGAAGATCCAGGAAGGCGCGGCCCGGCCATCCTTGTCCACCAGCTGAACCTTCACGTCCTGGGCCGCCACCAGGCCACGGTTGCCGATGGTGATGCTTTCGGTGACCGTCTTTTCCTGCTGTACCCCGGTTTCTATGTAGGTGGGATTGGCAAACAGCTCGGGCAGGGCCTGCACCAGCCGGTAGTGGATGGTGAAGCTGCCCCGGGGCGTGTCCCCTGTCTCGCTGGCGTAGGCCGTCAGCACGACGGTGCCCGTCTCCCCGGCCGATGCACTGCCCGTGAAGCGGATGACCATGGGCACCGAGGCGCCTGCGGCCACATTGACCGGCGCCCCCGGCTCCACGCTGATGCCCGGCGGCAGGCTGCCGCTGGGCTGCTGTGCCGGAACCACGGCCCAGCGCACGCCGGTGGCGCCCGTGCCCGCGCTGGCACGCGCGTTGACCGTGATGCTGGCGGCAAAGCCGCGCGGCGCGGTGAGCTGGTAGCTGGCCAGGTCGAAACTCAGGCGGTTGATGGTGAAGCGCCCCTGCTCTGTGGTGAGGGTTTCTTCCGGGTGGATGACGGAGACGATGTAGGTGCCGTTGTCATTGGCCGTGGGCACGAATTCGTAGCGGTACTGGCCGCTGTCGTCGGTGGCGATGCCTATGCGCCGCTTGAAGCCCGAGATGTCCAGCACCATGCGCAATGCTGCGTTGGGCATGGGCTGTCCGCTGGCGCGTGACACGGCGGCACCGGCAATGACGACGCGTTGCGCGCCGTACGAGACCGCCGGGCTGACGGAGCTGACCGTGCCCGTATAGGGCGTCTTGGGCTGCTCGGGCTCGGGCGGCTTGTTGTTGACGGTGACGGCGCGCGTGGCTTCGCCGGTCTTGCCTGCCTTGCTGGTGGCCACGGCCCTGAGCGTGAGGGCACCGTTGGCCACGCCCGACGTGTCCCACTGCACGCTGAACGGAGCCTGCGTGGCCGAGCCGATCAGGCTGCCATTGGCGAAGAAATCGACCTTGGCAATACCGTCCGGTGCCGAGGCGGCGACACCTACGGCCGTGCTGCCGACAACAGTGGCATCCTGGCCCGGCACGGTGAAGTTCACCGTCGGAGCCGCGATGGCATAGGTCACGGCAACCGCCGCGCTCCTGGGACTGGTGCCGCGCGCATTGCTGGCCGTCGCTTCGATGCGGTGCGCGCCTTCGGCTGGCAGGGTCAGGCTGCCGGAGAAGCTGCCATTGGCTGGCACGGCCATCGGGCTGCCCACGGCCTGGCCGCCCAGATACAGCTGCACCTGCGAGCCCGCCATGGCCGTGCCGGAGACGGTCAATTGCGGCGTGGACACCTGTGCGTTGTTGACGGGCTGCGCAATGACAGGGGCAGGCGGCGCGCTGAGACTGAGCGTGAACGGTATGTCCAGCACGGCCGCAATACCGTCCGAGTCGGTGGCGGTGATGCTGAACCGATGCGCGCCATTGGGCAGTTGTGCAAAGTCGATGAACTGGCTGTGGTTGAACGGGCTGGTGTTGCCGCCGCTGCGCTCGAAGATCTGCAGGCCGTTGATGGTGGCCTTGACGTTGGCAATGCCGCGTGGGCTTTGCGCCGCCACATCCAACTGACCCGCCTGCGTAATGGTCGCATCGGGCAGCAAAAGCACTCCGGCAAAGCTGGCGCTCAGGGTCGGTGGCTGTACTGCCCTTTTCTGCACCTGTACCGGGATCGATATGGTGCTGCTCAGGCCAAGGAGGTTGGTTGCTATGGCCTGCAGGTTGTAGCGGCCGTCGGGTACGGTCGCCAGTGCCCACGTCGCCTGGAAGGGAGGTTGGGTCAACAATGCAAGGCGCTGGCCATCAATCAGGATTTCCACCGTTTGAACACCCTCGGCATCGCTGGCCTGGAGCACGACAGGCGCATCCTGCTCCAGCACAGCTCCCGCAACTGGCTGAACAAATTGCAGCTGCGGCCCTTCGGGTGCATAGGCGATAGGGCGTGGCAGGGAGAATTGGCTGATGCCGCCCTGTGCCATGCGGAATTGCGCATGCACCATCTTGTCGCCCGCCCCGCTGGACAGGAGGTGGCTCGTCAACATCGGATGGCTGTCCATGTCGCTCCATTGCGCGCTGTCGAACAGCGTGCTTTCCTGCAACCGGAACTGCGCGGCCTGTGGGCAGTCCAGGCGCAGTTCCACGTTACGCAGGCGCGTGGCATAGCCCTGGGTTGGAGCAATGGAGCAATCAAGTCCAGGCTCCGCAACCAAGTAGTCGCCGTAGTCCACGCCCGGACTCACCCCATTGCCCCGGCCAAAGGGGTTGGCTACCGGATCGCGAGGACCGCTGACATGGCCCCACCAGTTGCCGCGGGCCTGGACGATGCTGGCGGGGCTGGTATTGCGAATGCCAAGCTCGGTATTGCCGGAAATATCGGACCCACCAATGGCAGGGGTTGCGCCTTGCTCCGCGAGCAGGCCCACTGCGTTGCCGATGATGCGGGAGCGCGTGATCCCAGGACTTCCTGTACCCACAACGCGGATACCCACTGTGTTGAACGTGAGTTTCAGCCCCTGTAGCGCATGGCTGGCACCTCCCAGTACCAAAGCCGCACCACCTTCCATGTGCCTGGGCAAGCCGTCGGCCCCCCCGGCATAGCGAATGGCCAGGCCGTCCAGCGCAAGGTCGCCGGCAGCAACCTCAGGCGCGGCCAACACGCCCAGCCAGTCACCGGCCTTGGCTTGCCGGGGTGCTTGCTGGGGCTCTACCTCGCCCAGTGCAGAGTGGTCATGCCGGCTGGTGAGGAGAGTGTCCACGCCCGACTGCAGCCGGTCATGCACACGGATGCCTGCGCCCTGGCCAAATTTGACGACGACGCCATCAGCAATGGATAGCTGCGCGGTATCGGCGGCGATGGCCGCCGTCATTGCGAGCGCGGTCGCCGCAGCCACAACGCCATAGCCGTGCAACCTCGTCCACAGCCTGCGCCAGAGTTTCAGGCATGCGGTGAAATGGGATATCTGCATGTCTGCCTCCTTCAGGGCCTGACCGTGATCTGCTTGCTGGCGGCAGGGGTGAAGCCCGGCGCACTGGCCGTGACCTGGGTATCACCCGGCGCCACGGCAATAAAGACCGCAGGATCGGATGCGGCCGTGCCCGCCGCCCAGTTCACCGATCCCGTGACCGTCCCCACTGAAGGAACCGAGCTGGTGAATGTGACTGCCAGAGGCTGCGCGGGGTACTGCCGCTCAGGCAAATAGGCATTCGCGACCTCGGCAGTCACATGAATGGCGCTCGCCTGCTGGCCCACAGAGACAACCGAAGGCACAGACTGCAAGCGCAGTGAAGGCATGACGGTTTCCATGACCACGCGACCTGGTTCAAACCCAACGGCCGATGCCTCAATCTCGGTAGCGCCCAGATCCCCACCTATCACACTGACAAAGGCTTCACTCCTACCCTGGGGTATGGTGACCGTCGCCGGCACGGCACACACTTGAGCGGCAATGCAGCGCAGGCTGACAGTCAGGTCGCCTTCGCTGTCGGGAGCGCCATCGATCCGCCGGCGTACATACAGCTCGCTTTCATAATCACTCTGATAGGTTCTGAGCCCCTTGCCGACAATCAGATTACCTCTGGGACTTTTGAGCTCAATCACTTTTCTGGACGCCACGATGGTCTGTACTGCCGACTGCGCTTGCAACACTCCTGGTATCTCGGCCTGGACGCGGTAGGTACCGGCAGTAACGGCCGCACCGACATAGGCAATATTGGAGCTTCTTTCGCCCTCGGAAATAAATACCTGCGTAACCGATCCACCAAGCTCATCCGTGATTTCACCAACCAGGCCAGCTGGCTGCTGTTCTACCAGACTGACATTGACCTGTCTCTTATACACATCTGACGCTGCCGACGAAATGCGAACAAAAAAAAATTTTTTGAAGGAGGAGGAGGGGGAGGGGGGGGAGGGGGGGGGGGGGGGGGGGGGGGGGGGGGGGTTGGGGGGGGGGGGGGGGGGGGGGGGGGGGGGGGGGGGGGGGGGGGGGGGGGGGGGGGGGG
>NZ_JAELTK010000140.1:0-9523 GCF_016428765.1 Delftia sp. ASV31 | reverse complement strand
GACACCAAGCAGCGCGAATGGATCTTCCAGCCCAGCGACCGCAGCTGGCCCGGCGCCAACACGGCGGGCATGGAAGATGTCTGGATCGACATGCCAGCGCAGGACGGCGCCCGCCTGCATGCGCTGTGGCTACCCCAGCCCGCCACGGCCGGCAACGCCCCCGTGCTGCTGTACCTGCATGGCGCGCGCTGGAACGTTGCCGGCTCCTCGCCGCGCATCCGGCGGCTGCACGAACTGGGCTTTTCGGTGCTGGCCATCGACTACCGGGGCTTTGGCAAGAGCAGCGCCGGCCTGCCGTCCGAGGAATCGGCCGCCGAGGATGCCCGCGCCGGCTGGGACTGGCTGGGCCGGCACGCTCCGGGTCGGCCGCGCTTCATCTTCGGCCATTCGCTGGGCGGCGCCATCGCCATCGACCTGGCGCGCAGCGTCCAGGATGAGGCCGGCGTCATGGTCGAGGCGACCTTCACCAGCATTCCCGACGTGGTCCGCAGCTTCCGCTGGGGCTGGCTGCCCGTGGGGCCGCTGATCACGCAGCGCTTTGCCTCCATCGACAAGGTAGCCGGCATAGGCTCGCCGCTGCTGGTTGTGCACGGCAGCGCCGATCCGCTGATCCCCGCCACGCTGGGCCGCCAGCTGTTCGACGCTGCCAGCGAGCCCAAGCGCTTCGTCCTCATCGAAGGCGGCAACCACCACAACACCCAGTCGCGCGCCATGGAGCAATACCGGCAGGCGCTGGACGAGCTGTTCGGGCTGCGCCTGCTCGCACAGGCGCCCACAGCGCCCACAGCGCCAGCAAGCCCGCGCTGAGCGGCGCAGCCTGCGCCGCCTTCCACGCTACGGGCAACTTGCCGCGTTCTGCGAGATCACGGCGCGCAACTGCCGCGTGGTGGTGCTGTCATCCGGGCCCAGCGTGTTGCGCGTGTAGCGGCAGCCATAGGTGGGCGCGGCCACCGTGGCGGCCGTCTGCACATCGTCACCGCCCGGCTTGGCACCGCCCTGCTCCCACTGCACCATGGCATCGAAGGCTTCCACCTGTTCGGCCACGGTGAAGTCGCAGTGCGATGCGCCGCGGATGGCGCGCTGCACCAGCCACTGGCTCCGGCCCTTGTCGGCCACGCGGCGCTGGTAGATCTGCTCCATGCTGAAGGGCACATACAGATCGCCCAGCGTATGCAGGGTCACCACGGGAATGTTGATATCGCCGGAAGTCACGGGAATCCAGCGCAGGCCGTCGCGGCGCGGCCGGTTGGCATCGGGAGCGGCCGTGCGCTTTTGCGCGGTGGCATTGAGCGCGGCCGAGGCCGCGGCATCCCCGTCGATGCGGTAGGTGAAGCGGTTGGTATCGGCTACGTTGCGGTTCAGGATTCCATTGACCGAGCCGTCGCTGCCGAACACGCCCCAGACCGGCGCGAACGAGCCGCCCACGGCCACGCCCAGATCGAACAGCGGGCGCGGGCCACCCGTGAGGTTCTGGATGACCGACAGATAGGCGCGCCCCGTTGCGGTGGGAGCCGACGGAAAGGTGGTGAACAGGGCCGAGGTCACCTGGCCCTGGATGGCGGCCCACTCGGTGACAGGGCGCTGGGCCACGCCGGCCATGGCCTGCGCGGTGACCTGGGCCGCGGCGAAGTAGTCGAACAGTTCGGTATCTCCCGTCACGCCGCACATGGGCACGGCACCCTGGTAGCGCACCTTGTTCCTCGCGGTGGCCTGGGCCTCGGCCTCGATGGCCGCCGCCGTGACATGGCCGCCCATGGAATGGCCGGTGATGTACAGGCGCTGCGGCTGCGCCAGCGGCCGGCCGTGGGATGCGGCCAGGCGGTTGAAGGCCAGCGCCAGCGCATTCGTGTCCTCCACGCCGGCGCGCACGTCGTAGTAGTTCTTGCTGTAGCTGGACGCCGCCCAGGCATAGCCGTTCTGGATCAGGTACCGGCGTATGGACGGATTGGTGACGTTGAGCGCACTGCCCTCGCCCGCATAGCCGTGGGCATACATCACCAGGCGGCCATTCCAGTTGGCCGGCACCTCGATGCGGTAGGCCGCTCCTTCCAGCACACCGGCCCAGCGGCTGGTGCTGGCGTTGTCGACCACATCGCCCGAAGCGGCGGCCAGCGCATCGAAGCTGGTGGCCGAAGGATTGGCCGGCGCAAAGCTGCGGCTGTCCTGTGCCCGCGTCTCCTCGGGCGCATCACCGTCCCCCCCGCCGCAGGCCGCAAGGCCCGTGGCCGCCAGCAGACCGAGATACTTCCAACGATTCCAACGCAGGGCTCGCATAAGACTGTCTCCTTGGGATGAAGGTTTGGAGGGGAACGCGCGCAAAAAAAATCAGGTTCAAGCGGGATTGCCGACGCAGCCTATGCCAGACGGCCGGGCGGGCATGCCGGTAGGAACCCGCAAGCACGGCCCCCGGGCTGTCACCCAAATGACTCCTGCCTTGCGCTAACATCCGCGCCTGCGGTGCAGGCCGCACCCGGACCCGCGGGAAGGGTTGAACCCACCTGTATGCGCCCCTGCGGCGCGTTCTTTCTTGCCACATGCCTTTGTGCTGCCAGATTGCGGGTCGTTGGCCTTCGTGCACGGAGGTATTCCTGTGAAACGCATCCCCGCCCGGCCCGACATGGGCCATCTCAAGAAACAGGCCAAGCAACTGCTGGCCGCCTATCGCGCAGGCTCGGCCCAGGCCATGGAGTCCCTGCGCTCCCACCTGCCAGCGGCCAAAGGCCTCGCCGATGAAGCACTGGCCGCCATGGAGCTGCGGCTGCACGACGCCCAGTCCTGCGTGGCGCGCGAGCACGGTTTCGCTTCATGGAGCGAGCTGTCAGGCTACGTCGAGGCATGCCAGCGCCTGGCGGCGGACCCCGAGAAATCCCGGCTGCACTGGCTGGCCCTGGTCTATGCCGGCGATGTGGCGGGCGGCACGCACCGCGCGCAGCCCGCGCTGGCCCGGCGCCTGCTGGACGAGCGGCCGGAACTGGCGGGCAGTGATGGCAGTGATCCCTGGGTAGCCTGCGCCACCGGCAATCTGGCCGTGCTGCGCGAGGCCGGGCGCAACGACCCCGGCTGGCTGCGCCGTGCAGGCGGGCCGTTGGCGCTGCCGCCGCTGATGGCCGTCACCCATTCCTGCCTGCTGCGCCTGCCCGAATTCACCGAGCACCTGCACGCATGCGCGCGCTGGCTGCTGGACGCGGGCGCCGACCCGCTGCAGACCATAGGCAACCGCTGGCCACCCGCCTCGCTGCAGGCCCCCTCCGATACCGAGCGGCTGTCGGCCCTCTATGGCGCAGCAGGCCAGAACCATGATGCGCAACTGACGCAGATGCTGCTACAGGCCGGCGCCGACCCCAACGACGGCGAATCGCTCTACCACTCTCTGGAAGGCACGCCCGCCAGCCGCGAATGCACGCGGCTGCTGCTGCAAGCCGGCGCACGCGTGGACGGCAGCAATGCCCTGTTCCGCGTGCTGGACCTGGACGATGTGCAGGCCCTGCGCCTGCTGCTGGACCACGGCGCCGATCCGAACGAGGACAACGGCCAGGGCGAATGGGGCCGCCCGCTGCTGTGGGCCATCCGCCGGCGCCGCTCGCCCGCCCATGTGCAGGCGCTGCTGGATGCCGGCGCCGATCCGTCGGTCCGCACGCCGCAGGGCCTGAGTGCCGCTGCACTGGCGCGGCGCTTTGGCCTGGCCGACGTGGCCGCCCTGCTGGAACAGGCGGCGGGCAGCGAGCCCACCACGCCGCAGGAGCAACTCCTGGCCGCCTGCGCCGTGGGCGACGCAGCACAGGCCCGCCGTCTTGCCGCAGCCCACCCCGGGCTGCTCCAGGGCCTGGCACCCGAACAACTGCGCATGCTGCCCGAACTGGCGGCCCTGGGCTGCATGGACGCCGTGCGCTGCATGATGGAACTGGGCTGGCCCATCGCCGCGCGCGGCGGCGACTGGGATGCATCCGCACTGAACCAGGCCGTGTTCCGTGGCGATGCCGCCATGGCGCGCTTCCTGCTGGAGCACGGCGCACAGTGGACCGAACGCCACGCCTATGGCGACAACTGCGCAGGCACCCTGTGCTGGGCATCGCTGAACCGGCCCGAATCCACGGAACCCGGCGGCGGCGACTGGCTGGGCTGCGCCCAGGCCCTCATCGACCACGGCATGCCCCTGGCCAGGCCCGACCCCGAGGCGCCCGGCTGCGTGCTCATCGACGGAAGCCGGCAGCGGTATCCGGAGGAGATCGCGGATCTGCTGCTGGGTGTGGCTGCCGGCTGAAGGCCCTCAGTCCCGGCTGGCCTGCCAGCGCCGCAGCACGAAACCCGCCCACAGCGCCGTGAACACGGCCGCGCCAAAGACCCAGCCCGACAGCGCGCCCGCCATGCTGCCCGACAGCAGCGTGCCAATGGTGCAGCCCAGCCCTGTCATGGCGCCCCAGCCCAGCAAGGCGCCACCGGCCAGGCCGCGAGCCGCATCGCGCCAGGTGGGGCGGCGCGGCGTCCACTGGCGGCTGGCCACGGCAGCGCCCCAGGCGCCGGCCACCAGGCCCAGCAGCAGCACGGCATGGGGCGTGAGCAGGCTGTTGAGTACGGCCGTGGCGCATCCGCCCAGGGTGTCGAGGCCGTGCAGGCGCTCGGGCACCCAGCCGCCGGCCTGGGCCCAGCCGCGCACGGTGCTGCCCAGCGTGGTGGTCACGCCCAGCGGCCGCATGCGCACGATGGCGGCGGCCGCGATCAGGCCCACGGCCAGGCCGCCCAGCGCGGCGTTCCAGCGGCCTTGCCACAGTGACAGCCACAGCTGGCGCAGGCCCGGTGGCTGCGCCGGTTCTGCCGCAGGCCGGGGCTGTGCACGGCCCGAGCGCCCATGAATGCGCCAGACCCAGGCCGCCAGCAGGCCCAGCACGGCCAGTTGCAGCGCCAGCGCGCCGCCATAGCCCAGATGGGCCGGCAGCCAGATGACGGGCGCATCGGCAATGGCCAGGCTGTACAGCGGGTTCCAGCTGCGAAACCCCAGCACGAAGCCCAGGCCCGTGCCGACCAGGGCAAACGGCGCCACGGGCGAGCCCTCGCCCAGCCGGTACCAGTGGGCGCTGATGCACGAGCCCGAGACCGACATGCCCGCGCCAAAGGCCAGGCCCGCCAGCACCAGCACCCAGCTCACGGGACCTACGTGCATGTCGGGCAGCAACTGGCCCGGCTGGGGCACGGCCACCCAGCTGCCCAGCACCACGGTCATGCCCGCCGATCCCACGGCCAGCGCCAGCAGGATGGAGAGCACGCCGCGCGGGTCGCCGAACTCGAACCAGTCGCGCGCATGGCAGTAAAAGCAAAAGCGCGAGCGCTGCAGCACCAGCCCCAGCAGCAGGCCCAGCGCCAGCGCAAAGACCAGGGTGCGCCCGCCGCCTTGCAGCTGCAGCTGCGCCGCCACAGGCCAGGCTGCGGCCAGCACGGCAGCCAATGGCAGCCATCTGGTCCAGTCCCTTGCCCTGTGCCTGCCATTCACGTTCTGCGTGTGCTCACCGATCACGCTTGTCATTCCTGCCCCCTTTGTTGCCATCCACGCATAAAAAAAGGGGCCCGCAGTCTGCGGGCCCCAAAGGAGCCGAGCTTTTGCCAAAGCCACTCGTCACCACCCCTGATCCGTCGAACCAAGAGCACCGACACCCCTCGCCCGGCCCCCGCCTTCAAGACAGGTTGATCGACTGCAGGATCATTTCGCGGCCCAGACCGTGCCGGCCGGGTTGTTGATGGGCACACCCACGGAGTTGCCGTATTCGGTCCACGAGCCGTCGTAGTTGCGCACCTGGTAGCCCAGGATCTTGGACAGCGCAAACCAGGTGTGGCTGGAGCGCTCGCCGATGCGGCAGTAGGTGATGACGGGCTTGCTGCCGTCGATGCCCACGCCCGCATAGAGCTTCTTGAGTTCTTCGGCGGACTTGAAGCTGCCGTCCTCGCGCACGGCCTGCCCCCAGGGCACGTTGACGGCGCCGGGGATGTGGCCTGCGCGAATGGCCAGCTCCGGCACGCCGGCCGGGGCGAAGACCTTGCCCTGGTATTCGTCGGCCGAGCGGATGTCGACGAGCCTGGCGTCGCTGCGTCCCTCGGCCGAGGCCAGCGCATCGGTCAGGCGCGCGCGCAGCGCTGTGTTGACCTTGCCCACGCGGTAGGTGGTGGCCGCATATTCCGGGGCGCGGTTGTTGAGGGGGCGGTTCTCGGCCTCCCACTTCTTGCGGCCGCCGTCCAGCAGCTTGACGTTCTGCACACCATAGATGTCGAAGACCCAGGCCCCCCAGGCCGCGAACCAGTTGTTGGTATCGCCGTACAGAACGACCGTGGTGCCGTCCTTCACGCCGGCCTGGGACAGCAGTTTCTCGAACTGCTCCTTGCCTACGATGTCGCGGCGCACCTTGTCATTGAGGTCGTTGTGCCAAGAGAAGTTGACGGCGCCCGGCACATGGGAGCGCTCGTACAGGCCGGGGTTGACGCTGACCTCGACGATGCGCACATCGGCGCGGTTGAGGTTGGCCGCCAGCCATTCGGTGCTGACCAGCGGGCCTTCGGGCACAGGCGCATTGGCATGGGCCGCCCCACCGACCAGGGCCACGCCCCACAGCAGGGTGCACGCCCCCTGGCGCAGCGCGGCGGGAAGGGAGGAGAAAGCGGTCAGCGTTGCCATTGCGGTCCTTTGTTCACAGTTGCGTTGATCGGGTTGATTCCTCTGCAATGCAATGTAGGCAGGGCCCGGCCGGTTCCCAACTGCGCAATCCGCAGATGGATATGCACCGCCCGAACATGGACAGCGGCACCCCTTGTTCTCTGCTACCCTCGGTCGCCTATGTCAGCGCCCCTGTCTCCCGCCGCCGCGCAAGCGCAGCCGGCCATGTCCCCCGTCCTGGTCGTCGTCCTGCTCGGCCTGCTGCTGGGACTGCAGCCGCTGGCCACCGACCTGTACCTGCCGGCCCTGCCGTCGATACAGGCAGCCTTCTCCACCCAGGTATCCCAGGTGCAGCTCACGCTGACGGCGTTCCTGCTGGCCTTCGGCTGCTCGCAGCTGGCCTGGGGGCCGCTGTCCGACCGCTTCGGGCGCCGGCCCATCCTGCTGGCGGGCATGTCCATCTACGTGCTGGCCGCGCTGGGCAGCGCCAGTGCCGAGACCATGGAGTCGCTGATCGCCTGGCGCGCGCTGCAGGGGGCATCGCTGGGCGCCGGCGTGATGTGCGCGCGCGCCATGGTGCGCGACCTGTTCGCGCCGCACCTGGGCGCCCAGGTCATGTCCAAGGCGCTGACCGGGTTGGGCGTGATCGCCTTCCTGAGCCCCGTCAGCGGCAGCCTGCTGGTGGATTCGCTGGGCTGGCGCTCGACCATGCTAGCCCAGGCGGTGATGGGTGCGCTGGCCCTGCTGCTGGTGGCCCTGCGCTTCACGGAGACACTGGCCCGCACCAATCCCACGGCGCTGCAGCCGCTGGCCCTGGCGCGCAACTGGATCACCATCTTGCGCCACCCGGGATTCCAGTCCTACCAGTTGCTGACCTGCTGCACCTATGCGGCCCTGTTCACCAACCTGGCCGCATCTTCCTTCACCTATATCCATGTGCTGGGCGTAAGCCGCACGGGCTACGGCCTGCTGATGGGCAGCAATGCGCTGTGCTACATCGCGGGCACCTTCCTGTGCCGCTGGCTGCTGCAGCGCATGGATGTGCGGCGCGCCGTGCAGATTGCCGGGCTGGCCAGCCTGCTGTCGGCCACGGCCATCGGCATTGCGGCGCTGGCCGATGCGCGCAGCCTCTGGGCCTATGCCCTGCCCTTCTATATCTTCCAGATCGCCCATGGCGTGCACATGCCCTGCGGCCAGAGCAATGCCATCGCGCCCTTCCCGCAGTCGGCGGGCACGGCCTCGGCGCTGAACGGCTTCACCATGATGCTCATCGCCTTTGCCATGGGACACTGGCTGGGCCTGCACCTGGACGGCCAGTCCACCCGGCCCATGGCCTTCGGCATCTGGTTCTGGGGCGTGTGCACGGCCCTGGTCGCCTGGGGGCTGGTGCGCCGCCATGGCCGGGTCAATGGCCACCGCTGATTCCACTTTCCTGCGTTCCCGTTTCTCGAATGTCCACCGCTTCCCCGCTCCCCTGCCTGGCCATCGCCGGCCCCACCGCTTCCGGCAAGACCGCTGCCGCCCTGGCCCTGGCCAGGCTGCTGGCCGAACGCGGCCAGGCCGCAGAAATCATCAGCGTGGACTCGGCCCTGGTCTATCGCGGCATGGACATCGGCACGGCCAAGCCCACGCCCGAAGAACTGGCTGCCTGCCCCCATCACCTGATCGATATCCGCGACCCGCTGCAGGCCTACAGCGCGGCCGAGTTCGTGCAGGACACGCAGCGCCTGGTGGCCGAGATCCGCGCGCGCGGCGCCCTGCCGCTGCTGGTGGGCGGCACCATGCTGTATTTCAAGGCCCTGCAGGATGGCATTGACGACATGCCGGCCGCCGACCCCGCCGTGCGCGAGCGGCTGGACGCCCAGGCCGCGCAGATCGGCTGGCCCGCCATGCATGCGCTGCTGGCCCAGGTCGATCCCGCCACGGCCGCACGCCTGGCGCCGGCCGACAGCCAGCGCATACAGCGCGCGCTGGAGGTCTGGCACGTGTCGGGCAAGCCGCTGTCCAGCTTTCATACGCGCAGTGGCAAGAATGCCGAACAGGGCCTGGTCAGCCCCGGCGGCTTCTTCTCGCTGGAGCCGCAGGACCGCGCCTGGCTGCATGCGCGCATCGCCCAGCGGTTCGACGCCATGCTGGACGCCGGCTTCATCGACGAGGTGCAGCAGCTGCGCGCGCGCGGCGACCTGCACCTGGACCTGCCCTCCATCCGCTGCGTAGGCTACCGCCAGGCCTGGGAATCGCTGGACGGCCTGTACTCCATGAACTCGCTGCGCGAACGCGGCATTGCCGCCACGCGCCAGCTGGCCAAGCGCCAGATCACCTGGCTGCGCAGCATGCCCGCCCGCCATGCCATTGCCTGCGATGCGCCCGATGCCCAGCAGCAACTGCTGCAGGCAGCAATGGCCGTGGTGGCTGCGGCAAACCAGGCCCGCAACGGCTGAACAGGAAACCGCCTTCATGACTGCCGCGCCCCGGGACAACACGCCACTGACTCAGCCGCCGCTGCTTCAGGTCCAGGGCCTGGCGCGGCGCTACCGCAACGACGGCGGCACGGAAACCGCCGTCTTCGAGAACGTGGACTGCAGCGTGGCGCGCGGCGAGTTCGTGGCCATCGTGGGTGACTCGGGCGTGGGCAAGTCCACCTTTCTCAACTGCCTGGCCGGGCTCGATGAATGGCAGCAGGGCCGCGTGCTGCACGAAGGCCAGGACCTGTCGGCCCTGGATGAAACCGGCCGAGCGCTGTGGCGGCGCAGCCATGTCGGCTTCGTGTTCCAGGCCTTCCATGTGCTGCCGCACCTGGATGTCTGGCACAACGTGGCCCTGCCGCTGATGCTGCTGCAGCGGCTGGATGCGGCGGGCCGCCAGCGCGTGCAGCAACTGCTGCAG